>NZ_JAUBRJ010000073.1:0-39128 GCF_036701805.1 Microcoleus sp. N3A4 | reverse complement strand
TTGGGCTTCAGCCCTCTCAGTTTAAGTGGTTATATAATCTGTCAATCATACCTCATCTTTTTGAGAAAGGCTATATATCGTTTCCGGTTGCATCGGTATTGTTCAAACAGTCAACTGTCAACTGTCAACTGTCAACTGTCAACAATTATTTAGGAACTCCAGCCGTCAAAACTTCATGACAATCAACTGTCACCAAAACATCATCTTCAATTCTCACGCCAATACCGCGCCATTTTTCAGGAACCTCCGGCTGTCCTTCAACGGGTTTAATATGAGGAGAAATATAAATCCCCGGTTCCACCGTCAGCACTTGTCCGGCCTGCAAAACTTGCGGATTTTCGCCGTACTGATAAACGCCGACATCGTGCACGTCCAATCCCAGCCAATGACCGGTGCGGTGCATATAAAATGGCTTGTATTTCTCCTCTTTAATTATCTCTTCAATGTCCCCCACCAAAAGTTTTAAATCCATTAAACCTTCCACCAAAACGCGCACTGCTGTTTCGTGAATTTTGCTGTAAGGATTTCCCGGATATACTTGACTAATTGCCTGCAATTGTGCTTGCAAAACTAAGTCGTAAATTATCTGTTGTTCGGCTGTAAATTTGCCGCTGACAGGAAAGGTGCGAGTAATATCGGCGTTGTAGTAGCCGCAAGCACAGCCGGCATCTATTAACAGCAAATCATGTTCCTGAATTTGGGAGTTGTTTTCGATGTAGTGCAGGACGCAGGAATTCTCACCGGATGCAACAATTGAAGGATAAGCGGGAGTGCCGCCGTTCATGCCAAAAATATGTTCGATTTCTGCTTGAATTTCATATTCGTACCTGCCCGGTTTTGCGAATTCTTGGGCGCGGTTGTGCGCTGCAACTGAGATATTAGCGGCTTTTCGCATTAATGCTAATTCAGTTTCGCTTTTCACCAGCCGCATCGGGTGTAAAATGATGTTGGAATCTTCGACTGCTGTGGGGCCCGTGCCGCGTTTCGGATAGGTTGCCATCAAGCGCTGCCAGTGATCGAGCACTGTTTGGTCGAAAGTACGATCGCGCCCGAAGTGATAGTATATTCGATCGGCTTTTTCTAAATATTTCGGCAGTTTTTCTGCAAGTTCGGCGATCGGAAAAGCTTCATCCGCGCCGTACAATTCCTTAGCACCTTCTACTCCGGCGCGATAACCGTGCCAAGTTTCTTTTTCCAAGTCTTTTGGCTGCACGAACAAAACAAATTTGTGTTCTTCGTGGTGCGGCGCGAGCACTGCTACCGCCGCAGCTTCGTTGAAACCAGTTAAGTAGAAAAAATCGCTATCTTGTCGGTATGCGTATTCTACATCGTTGTGCATGACGGCTGCGGGTGCGCTGCGAAATATCGCCGTCCCGCTACCAATTTTGGCCATTAACTGTTCGCGTCTTTGTCGGTATTCGCTGGGGTTTGTCATCCGATTTTAGATTTTAGATTTTAGATTTTAGATTGAGTGTAATATTAACACTCGGAGGTTTCAAGCGCTGCTTGTCAGGCTTGCACCCGCAAGGGGCAAGGGTTGAAGATATAGACGATCTGTTTTTTTGTTTGTCTACTGATTATTGTATTTATGCTATTGTTCGGCGATCGCCAATTTACAAGTATAGTCAACCACCCGAGACAAAGATGAGTTGCGATCGACTAAAGTCCATCTGGGATCGAAATTAGACCAATTTTCACCATCTTCGCTAACTCTGACAGTTCTAAACTCTCGCTGCTGGCAGTTGACCGAAAGTAATTAGGTCCGGGGCCAGAGGATTCATCCGTGGAGGGAGAAAAAAAGCTCCGAATCATCTTGTGCTCGCCCCCGGATTCATCCGTGGGGTAGAATCTAAAATCTAAAATCTAAAATCTAAAATCGATTGACTTCAATTTGCGCCAACAATTTTTCGTTACTAAACTGCTGAGTTCCTAGAATAATTCGGACGGGATCGGAGGGATCACCGGGAATATCGGATTTGCTTAATTCAACGCTGCTGGGGTCGATGCAAATATCTACAAAACATCTTAATGTTTCGGCGCGGGCGCTCAAATTTATGCCAAAAATTAATGTTGAAATTACTATCAAACAAATCGATGAACTCTTAATCATATAGCAGGAGGAAGAAGTTTCTTTTGACTCGGCGGTTGAAACCGCTGCTACACAGACAAAACCCGCCTGCGCGGGTTGAATTTCTTCAGTCCGCGCAGGCGGACTTTGTTTGTGTAGAAGCGAATTCTATTCGCCCTCAATATTCACTCTTCTGTTTAAAGCTGAGGAACGTACTGTTCTTTTTCAGGAACAAAAGTGTATTCAGAGACGATTAGCCGCAACTCTTCGCCGTCAATGGTTTCTTTTTCGATCAACAAATCAACTAAGCGATCGATCACGGTGCGATTTTCGCGAATAATTCGGCGCGCGTCGTTGTAGCAGCGATCGACAATTTCCCGGACTTGTGAGTCAATCCGAGAGGCAATTTCTTCGGAATATTCCGATCGCGCCGTGAAGTCGCGGCCGAGGAAAATTTCGCTTTGCTGAGCTTCCAGGGCGATCGGGCCCAAGGTAGACATCCCGTAGCGAGTCACCATTTGCCTGGCCATGCCGCTTACTTGCTGCAAGTCGTTGCCGGCACCGGTGGTAACTTCGGCGTCGCCGAAAACTACTTCTTCGGCTGCGCGGCCGCCCAAAGCACCGCTAATCCGGGCTAAAATTTGCGATCTAGAAATCAAACCTTGGTCTTCGCTGGGCATGAACCAAGTCAAGCCGCGGGCCTGTCCGCGAGGAACTAAGGTAACTTTTTGCACGGGATCGTGGGCTTGAATGATTGTACCGACGATCGCGTGGCCGATTTCGTGATAAGCAATCAAGCGCTTGCTCTTGCTGTCCACCAAGGGAGTGCCTTCCATACCTGCTACCACGCGATCGACTGCATCGTCAACTTCGAGCATCGTAATCGCTTCTTTCCGGCGGCGGGCGGTTAAAATAGCAGCTTCGTTGAGCAAATTCGCCAAATCAGCGCCCGTAAAACCAGGAGTGCGGCGGGCGATGGCGTCCAAAGAAATCTCCGCAGACAGCTTCTTGTTGCGCGCGTGAACTTCCAAAATTTCCAAGCGGCCTTTGATATCCGGCGTATCTACGGTAACTTGGCGGTCAAAACGTCCCGGACGCAGCAGCGCCGAGTCGAGCACGTCGGGGCGGTTCGTGGCAGCAATGATGATAATGCCAGTATTGCCCTCAAAACCGTCCATTTCGGTCAGCAACTGGTTCAGGGTTTGTTCCCGTTCGTCGTTACCGCCGCCGATACCGGCGCCGCGCTGGCGGCCCACTGCATCGATTTCGTCGATGAAGATGATGCAAGGAGCATTTTCTTTAGCTTTCTTGAACAAATCGCGGACGCGGGAAGCGCCGACACCGACGAACATTTCGACAAATTCCGAACCGGAGATGCTGAAGAAAGGTACGCCGGCTTCGCCTGCGATCGCTTTGGCCAGCAGGGTTTTGCCGGTTCCGGGAGGGCCCACTAGCAGCACGCCTTTGGGAATCTTTGCCCCAACTGCGGTGAAGCGTTCGGGTTTTTTGAGGAATGTCACTACTTCTTGTAGTTCTTCTTTGGCTTCCTCAACGCCTGCTACGTCGTCGAACAGTACGCCTGTTTTAGCTTCCATTTGAAAGCGAGCTTTGGACTTGCCAAAATTCATCGCTTGGCCCGGGCCGCCGGGAACGTTGCCGCCGCGGCGGAAGAGGAAAAACAGCCCTCCTACTAACAAGAGGGGAAATACTAGATTGCCTAAAAGTCCCCAGACAGCGCCGTCGTTACGCAGGGGGTGAGTGTCGAAGCTGATTTTGGAGTCTCTGAGCTTAGAAACCAGTTCTGGGGCATTTGAGGGCAAGTCCACGCGCCACTGCTGCACGTGATTGTCCAGTTCCGGATCGACTGCTTTGACAATAGCCGTCCGACCTCCGTCGTAAAGGTCAACGCTGGTGACTCGACCGGCGTTTAAGTAATCTAAGAATCTACCGTAGCTCAGGCGGGTGCTGGCGGTGTTCTTGGTCATTTCTGTGGGAGATGGGGCAAAGGCCCCCTGCCACAAGAAAAAGCCGATGACTAAGGCAGGTAAAGTCCAAAGTAGTATAGTTTGCCAAGAAATTTTCATAAATGCGGATGCCTCGAGTTGGGGACCGATCGGGTAAGATCGCGGTGTCGGAGGAGTGCGACAAAAGTTTACACTCAGAATCTTAACTAAATTTAACTTAACAATGTACTTGAGGGCAACAGGGGCGATGCCACGAGCAATCAAGAAAAAGTTAGGTTAGTTACGGTAAGGGCGATCGTCCCGAATATAATGTTTGGTGCTGATTTCAATACCGATATAGGTAGAGTTAGAAGAATCGCCGCAAAACCCACTGTCTTTAAGCGTGGCAGTGTCAAGGGATAAGGCATGATAATGGTGAGGCTCAGTGAGGTAACACATTTCAATGACAACTAGACAGCTTGTTCCTAATTCGGCTATGCTGACGCAGCAGACTAAGACCACTTCTCACAAATCGATTATTAGTGCTGATTTGGGTCGTACTGCAACAAAAGCTTGCGTGAGTCGCAACCCAAGCAGCGTTGTTTTCATCCCTGCCAACGTGGCTGCTATGCCAGTGGAGAAGGTGCGGGGTGGCAGCTTTGAGTCAAAAGCAACAGATCCTCTGTTGGATATGTGGCTGGAGTACCAGGGCAAGGGTTACGCTATCGGCCAACTGGCTGCGGACTTTGGCGCTAATCTTGGCGGTGCCGACCAGTCAAAAGTAGTGGATGCTTTGGTTAAGGTTTTTTCCTGCGCTGGATATTTCCAAATGAAAGGCGAAGTAGCTGTTGTGCTGGGTTTGCCGTTTTATTCGCAGGATCAGTTTGAGAAAGAAAAAGAGGAGATTGTCAGCCAACTTCGTTCTCCCCATGTTGTAGTGTATCGGGGCGAGCGCGTCGAGATTGACATCCGACACGTTTGGGTGATGCCCGAAGGATTCGGCAGCCTGATTTGGTGCGAGGCTCAAGACAACAAGGAGTTTACCCCGGAGTTGCCCGAACTTTCGGTCGCTGTTGTCGATATCGGACACCAAACTACCGATTTGTTAATGGTCGATCGTTTCCGGTTCGCCCGGGCCGCTTCTAAGAGCGATTCCTTCGCAATGAACAAGTTCTACGAACAAGTTGCCTCAAAAATTCCGGGAGCAGACCCTCAATCTCTGTCTTTACTGGAAGCGGTGAACAAGCCGGAAGGCCAGCGTTTCTACCGTCCGAGAGGAGCGACTAAGCCGACTAATTTAGATCCGATTATTAAGGATTTGCGCGAGGCTTTCGCTAACGAACTGTCCGAACGTTTGGTGCAGTGGCTGCCGGAACGGGTGACGGATGTGGTTCTGACTGGCGGCGGCGGCGAGTTTTTCTGGGAGGTGCTGCAACCCTTGCTTAAAGACGCCAATCTTAAGGCTCACTTGGCTCAGCCTTCTCGGAAAGCTAATGCTTTGGGACAGTTTATTTATGCTGAGGCTCAGCTAGCCACGATTAAGTAACGCATTAAGGCTTGAACCCTATGGCACTGTGGGCAAAAAATAAGGCGAATTTCTCGGTGGCGTTTACGGAAGATGCTGCGGATCAAACTTTGCTGGCCGCTATTGAAAAAGAGTTGGCTTTCACGAAGTATCAGACTTTCAGCAATCTCTGCAAGCAAGCTTTGTGGCAGTTTTTGTCTGTATCTGAGTCGGCGTCTGAGTCGGGGGGTTCTACACCTAGCTTTCAGCGGTTGGAACAGGGTATTGCTGAACTTGCGGTCAAATTTGCTGAGTTCGAGCGCAATGTTTCGGCTGAGGAATTAAGCCGTTTGGAGGGACTGGAACGTCACCTGAGTCAACTGGGCGCGCAGTTGGATCAGTTGCAGGGAAGTGTTAACAGTAAGTTTGCTCAAGTTTCTTTTGCCCAAGTTTCAAAAGTAGTAGAGCCCGATCCGATTGAGTCTGAGTCTGTGGCGGATGATAATGTAGTCTCTGATGCTGAGGTTGCTCCTCGTCGGAATTCCGATCCGTTGTTGGAGCGTTTAAGTTCTTTGTTACCGCAAGATTTCTAGAATGAGGTAGGCAAGGTTTTTTAGCCTTGAAATGTGATGTTAGTGGCTGGCTGTTGTTAGCCAGTGCTGAATAAATAAACAAGGCGATCGCTCTTTTGAAAAAAATGGCGATCGCTTTGTTATTGCCGATTTTAGATTTTAGATTTTAGATTTACTCATTTTTGTCTATACCATTCCCATTATTCTATTAATCCTAATTTTTGCAATCGCGAACGAATGGCACTAGGCTGTCGCTGAAATCTCTGAGCTAATTCGCCAATTTGTTGACCGCTAGCATATTCTTTCTTCAAATTTTCGTCTTCATCCTGACTCCACTTGACATAAGCTCTGGGATATTTCTGGCGAATTTTCTCATTCTGGGTTTTTGGTCGATAACCATTCTTTGGCTCGGCATTCAAACCCGAACCAAACTGTGGGTTAATTTCCCCGCCGCGACTAGCTACCGCCTCCTGTACCCGGTTGGGAATCACAGCAATTTCTTGAGAAAGCTCAGCCAAAGCATTGTTTACTTTTTGCTGAAGTTCTGTTAGCTGCCGCTGCTGCAAACTGCCCCACTGCGGCAGTTCGTTGATAAACTGCTGCAAGTCCAGAATTATTGTTGTCAAAGTTTCGACTTGTTGCAACTCCGGTCGCTGTTTGAATTGGCGGCTGGTGAGTTCGATCTCGCTTTGAATCATTTTAATAGTTTTTTCTAAAATTATTAGTCGCTGGCGCAGGTTCTCAATTGCTGAAATTAGAGAGTGTACGTTTTCTCCCGGCCCAACATTGAGATTTTCGCGAGATGTTTGGGAAAGAGCTTCATCTAAAGCATTTACAGCAAGTTGCAATTCTTCGATCGCCCGATCGCTAGTAGCTGCTTGTTGATTTACGCGATCGAACGTTGCCGCCGTACTTGCTTTAACTTGCCCGTGCAGCTTCTGCCGGTTGATAAAATTCAACACCAGCGAAATCACTACAGGCACTTGGGCATAAACGCTCTGCCCCCAAACCAAACTAGCAGCCAATCCCACAGCAGAGGCAGCAATAAAAACCAATTCAGCAGTTTCTAACAAATTGCTAGACTTGGGATTTTGGATTTTCGTTGGTGAATTGGATGATGACATAAGTTAATTGGGAGTTGGGAATTGGGAATTGGGAATTGGGAATTGGGCATAGGGCATAGGGCATAGGGCATAGGGCATAGGGCATAGGGCATAGGGCATAGGGCATAGGGCATAGGGCATAGGGAGGCTGTAGATCGCCGAATTGAAAATTACTATAGTTTTTTTTATATAACAATCTACTTAAATATATTAAAGCTGCAAAATTAGTCGAGCTAAAGTGAAATAAATCAAGACCCCGAGGACATCAACTGCGGTGGTAATAAACGGAGCCGACATTAAAGCGGGGTCTAAACCCAAAGAACGAAATAGAAACGGCAGAGCTGAACCGGCAATAGAAGCTAAAATTGCGATCGCCAACAAACTCACCCCCACCGCGATTGCCACTGCTAAATTCCCTTGCAGAGTATAAGCCCAGCCCGTCGCTACAGTCCCCAATATAGCTCCTAGCAGCGCTCCCGCCATCCCCTCGCGAACAATTACTTGAAAGGGGCCCATTGCTGTAATTTCGTCAGTGTTCAAACCGCGAATTACAACAGTTGAGGACTGAGCTCCGACATTGCCTCCAGTGCCAGTCAGCAGCGGAATAAAGGCTGCTAGGGCGACTACTTGGTGCAAAATATCTTCTTGAGCTCTAATAATTGCGCCGGTGACAGTATTAGTTAAAAGCAGAACAAACAGCCACACGACCCTTTTCCGCGCAACAGTGATTAAATCGGTCTGAAAATAATTGTCGCCGCCGGACTGGACGCCGCCCAAGGTATAAATATCTTTGGCGGCTTCTTGTTCTAAAATGTCGATCGCGTCGTCAACTGTAATGATCCCGACCAGACGCTGTTCGCGGTCTACAACGGGCACAGCTAAAAAATCGTAACGCTGGATCAGCCTAGCAACTTCTTCTTGATCCGTTCCTGTTTGAACAGAAACTACTTCGCGGGTCATAATTTCCCCGACAGTTTTGTCGAGGGGGGAAGTGACTAAATCCCGCAGAGATAAAATACCGGTCAAGCTGCGTCCAGCGTCAGTGACGTAAAGAGAATAAATTGTTTCGGTAGTTTTAGCCAAAGAGCGAATTCGGTCTAAAGCTTGAGCAACGGTAAAGCTTTCTTTCAGAGAAATGTATTCCGGGGTCATGATCCGGCCGGCGGTACTGGCTTCGTAACCCAAGAGTTGCGCCGTTGCTTCCCGTTCCGTCGGGCTCAATTCACCCAACAGGCGACGGACTAATATTGCCGGCAGTTCGTCAAACAGTTTAGCTCGATCGTCCGGGGACATTTTGTCTACAATATCAATGACTTCTTGGCGTTTGAATTTTTCGCAGAGGGACTGCTGAACGCTGGAGTCAAGATATTCGTAAACTGCGATGGCTTCGTCTTTGGAAAGCAAGCGGAAAGCTATTACTTGCATGGTTTCTGGCAGGCCTTCGATAGCTTCAGCTATGTCTGCTTCCTGCACCGGATGCAAAATCGCTTTTGCTCCTTGAAAGTCTCCTTGTTCCAACAGGGCCTTTAACTGCAATCGAACTAATTCCCGCAGTTCTTTTCGCGCGTAGGTGGGTAGAGAAGACGATTGATAATTTTTTTCTGTCACTGATGACCCTCCTAACCTGTGCTGCGCGCCTTCCTGAATCCAGTTTAGAGCCTATTGACGCCACTGGTTGCAGCGATCGGACTTGCCCTGACAATATCCGCATCTTACCCCTATTCTTCTAGTGCGCGCGGAGCACTTGGCCCGATTTGCGATCAAATACATTTATCTTGATCCGCGACACTCATCGGTAAGAAAGGAGAATTGCGCCCGAGCACTTTTTCCAACAGATTCGTCGAACTTTGATTGCGAATAAAATTATTGACTGTTTCTTGCCATTCAGTATCGCTTGCTGGCAGGATCATGCCGTAGGAAATGCAGGTTAAAGGCTGCTCCGGTATCAGAGAATATTGGCTTTGAGTTAAACCCTGTCTCAGCGCTTCTCCGACTAACAGCATTCCGTCGCTAGCGAAGGCATCAATTGTTCCAGATGCCGCATCTTTTACACCCGACTGTCTGCCCGCGATACCTTCATAAATTCGCTGGTTGGCTAGTTGATATCGGCCTGCAATAAATTGTTGGGTAACAGAACCGCTCAGCACGCCAATTGTCACGTCTTGCAGGAATCCCGAAGGATTGACTTTCAGTTTGTTTTCTGGCTTGACTAACAGATAGGTGCCGCTGTATAAAAAAGGCAGCGAATATGCAATCCCGCTGGGGGGATTTTTTAGGATTGTATTAGGCCCGCATTCTAGGTGAGCGCGCTTGCTGGTAACGCTGCGGAAGCGCCCTTTTTCGGCTGATTCGTTGAGGTCTGTTTCTAGTTTTTCTAAGCGGACGGAGCGATTTAATTTCTTTTCTAAGTCAGCTCTGAAAAATTCTAAGCCTTCGATGCAAACTCCTTCCCATTTTTCGCCTTCTAAGTAGCCGAAGGGAGGGGCATCTTTTCTGATGCCTACTTTGAGAATGCCGGTTTGCCGAATTTCTTCCAGTGCTGTCTGGGCTGAGGCAACTGTAGGTAAAGCAGCGGGGAATAATATCGCAAATATGGCTGTAAATGCTGCGAGTTTTAGGTTTTTGTTAGTTAGTGCTGAGTTCATTAGTTTGGCATCTAAATAGATATTTTACTGGTTTTTAATATGATACACAAAAAAACCATATTGTCAATATATTTTGGCGGTCTAATTTTGGGCGATCGGGCTGTTTTGGGTGCTGCGATCGGCTAAATTCAACCTGCACCCTCTAAAATTAAGTTTCGGGCGTTTTGCCGCACACAAGTGTCGCGGGTTTTAATTAAGTCGCCATATCCAAGAATTTACAGCGGCTCTCTATCAGCTTTGAATGCTATATTTCACTCCTATTTTACTGCCCAAATTAAACCAACAATTGATATTTTTCTTGTGCCAAACGGTAAAGCGGCCGCCACACCAAACGGTTAGTCAATACAACCAACAGCGACATCACAGAAGTAGCAGCCAAAAGCAAGGGAAAATTCCCAGATGCCGTCGCCTGAGAAATAGTTTCTCCCAAACCCTCTGTAGTAACAATTTGACCTTTAAACTGCACGTATTCGCTGACAATACTGGCATTCCAAGCTCCGCCAACTGCCGTAATAATTCCTGTGATTAAGTAGGGAAAAATCCCCGGTAAAATTAAACTTTTCCAGCGCTGAATCAGGGATAGTTTGTAAACTTGCGCTGCTTCAAATAACTCCGAAGGTATGGCTTGAGCACCAGCAATAACATTAAACAGCAAATACCACATTGTACCCAACATCATCAGCGCCACAGAACCAATTTGCAAGCCGCCTCCAGCCTGAATTAAAGCTAGTAGCAATACGGGAAATAAAGCGGTTGCCGGTACAGAAGCGGCTATTTGTACTAATGGCTGCAAAATTTGAGCTAAACGCGGATTTCGACCGATCGCCACTCCGACAGGCACTGTCCACAACAGCGATAAAAATAGCGCGCAAATGACTCGCAAAGCCGTGAAAAATGCACCAGTTATGACTTTTTGCCAGTCAGACAAATTCAGCAACCGCAGCAGCAGCACCGCTTCCCAAGTTCCCCAAAGCACAATGACGGCAAACCCGCTGACAAATATCCAATTTATCCAATTTCCGATGCGGTTTTTTTCTCTGGGATTTGTTGGTAAATTAGCAGGTGCAAAAGCTCTTGCCAAACCGCGATCGAAACTGTCTCCAATCGGCGAAATGCGCGACTTCAAAACCCGCAGCGTCGCCGATCGCCTCAAAAAATCCAACAAGTTTGACTGCGGTACATTGGTAGCTTCCCCGGATTGATATTTAAACTTTTCTACCCAAGCAATCAAAGGCTGCCAGATCAAAAAGTCTATGGTTATAATAACACCAATTAATACTGCTAAACCCCAGCCGATCGCCCCAAAATTGCCTTCATTGGCTGCCTTGCCCAAATAGGAACCGAGTCCGGGCAAATTAAAGTTTTTGTCACCCAGAGTAAAAGATTCGATCGCAATCAAAAAGAACCAGCCGCCCGCTACTGACATGACGCTGTTCCACACCAGTCCGATCGCACCAGCGGGCAATTCTAACGTCCAGAACTGCTGCCAAGCATTGAGCCGATAAACTTGAGCAGCTTCCTTAAGTTCTCGCGGAATGCCGGAAAGCGACTGATAGAAACTAAAGGTCATATTCCAAGTCATCCCAGTAAATATTAAGATAATCGATGCGAGTTCTACGCCGATTCTTTGACCGGGAAATAAAGTAATTAGCGCTAAAACAACTCCAGGCAAAAAAGATAAAACCGGAATCGACTGCAAAATGTCTAACAAGGGAATTAAAATTTTTGCTGCTAGGGGAAAGCGGTAAGCAGAATAAGCATAAACTAGGGTAAACAGCAGGGATAAAAAATAGGCGGCTGCCATGCGTAAAAGACTCTGGGCTGTATATGCTGGCAAGACATTTAGCGTGGTCTCAATTTTAAAATTCGGGTTGTAGTCACTGCTGAATTGAGAAGCTGTTTGGACAATTACTAAAATTAGAGAGAAAATTGCTAGAATCAGCAAGCCGTCTTGCCAAGTCCAAGCTGACCTTTCTAAAGTTTTATTGGCGGGTGTTAGAGGTCTTGTCATAATAATTAGTTATTGGGAATGGGAATCGGGCATCGGGCATCGGGCATCGGGCATTGGGCATTGGGCATCGGGCATCGGGCATCGGGCATCGGGCATCAGGTATCGGGCATTGGTTATTGATTATTGGTTATTGGTTAATTGGTTAATTGGTTAATTGGTTAATTGGTTATTGGTCATTGGTTAATTGGTTATTGGTCATTGGTTAATTGGTTATTGGAGGCAGAGCCTCCGGGTATGTATTCCCAGGCCGAGCCTGGGAACAAGACTAAGATACCAACAACTAACAACTAACAAATAACAAATAACAAATAACAACCAACAACTAACAACTAACAACTAACAAATAACAAATAGCAAATAACTACTCAGCTTTATCTTCGGATTCTAAGAAGATTTCGCCTCCCGGTTCATCGTAGCTGTACAACTCTGCATAACGACCCCAATCAATAGCAGTTTTTAATTGCCGCATTGCTTCTTGGGGGCTAAAGTGGGCTTCGAGAATATCCAAAATCAACTCTTCAGAAATGCGGTGATTGCGCTTTGCCTGAAGCATTCGAGAAACTTGTTGTACGAGGCGAATATTGCTGAGAATTTGGGTGCGAACAATTTGTTTGCGCTGGTCAATGCCGCCGGCAATAAACTGAATGCCAACTGGTGTTAAAAGGAGGTCGCCTTCTTGAATTACCAGAAATTCCATTAATTTTGCTGCTTCCACGATCGGCAAAATGTCGTCAACCTCTAACATTAATTCTTGACCGAGGCGGTAGAGGTCTTTTTCCTTGCGGTCTTCCAAGAGTTCCAACAGACCTGCGATCGCACCAGTTCGCACCTGCGGCAGAGATTGGTATTTAGCGCTTTGACCGGGTTGAGTTTGAGACACAGCAGCGGCACTTTCAGCAGGTGCTGTCACTGTTTCGCAGCTCAATTCGGGATTGGTGAGAATTTTGTAAACTTGGTCTACGAGGGCTTGAAATTCCGCAGTTTTGCGATCGCGGTAGTGCGGCAAAGTCACTGTCATTTCGGCGCGAATTCGCCCCGGGTTGCGGCCCAAGACTACAACGCGATCGGCTAAAATTACCGCTTCCTCAATCCCGTGAGTTACGATTAACACAGCTTTAGTCGGAATCTTCTTTTCCAGCCACAAATCTAATAACTCAAACCGCAAGTTTTCTGCAGTCAGCACGTCTAAAGCTGAAAATGGTTCATCCATGCAAAGCAATTCGGGTTCCACCGCCAAAGCTCTAGCAAATCCCACCCGCTGCCGCATTCCGCCGGAAAGTTCTTTAGGATAAGCATTTTCAAATCCGTCCAAACCGATAATGTCAATCATCCGCAAGGCTTTTTGACGGCGCGGTTCTGGCAATTCTCCTTTAGCTTTTAAGCCTAATTCTACATTTTCTAGTACCGTCAGCCAGGGATAAAGGGCAAAGTTTTGAAATACAATTGCCACCCCAGGATTTAAGCCGACTAAAGGACGATTGTGGTAGAGAACTTGACCGCCGCTGGGCGGGATAAGTCCGGCAATCATCCGCATTAATGTTGATTTACCCGAACCGGAAGGCCCGAGCAAAGCTACTATTTCGCCCGATCGCAGCTCTAAATTAATTGGCTCTAAAATAGAGATTTTTTGACCGTTGGGCTGCTGGTAAGCTTTGCTAACGCCTTCTAAGGTGATGAGGCACTCTGTTGCTGTTTTAACTATCACAACTAAACCTCCTCGCTTGTTGTTTAAATTTAGTCAGTAGTCAGTAGTCAGTAGTCAGTAGTCAGTAGTCCGCAGTCCGCAGTCCGCAGTCCGCAGTCATTAGTTAAAAACTCTGGGAAACTGACAGCGGATAACGGCTAATTGATACCAGTTTCGTAAAATAATGCAACCGCAGGCAAGCCCCAAACCATGATGCAGTCAATCGATTGCGCGATTTTAGATTTTAGATTTTAGATTAAATAATTGAAGCATTGACCCCACGGATAAATTCGGGGGCTTGTATCCTGGATGATTTCGGTCAGTCATTCTCAATCGAAAATCCAAAATCCAAAATCCAAAATGGTATGACTGCCGAGTATTCGGCCAATTTTCTGTGACAGACGATCGCTTTTTCACCAGGAACAAGACGGGAATAGCAGCGACTTGGAGCGCAACTGAAAATACAACCAGCCAAGTAATTGAGCGATCGTACAAAATTCCGATCGCCAAACTGCCCAGAAACCATGATAAGCCATAGCCTGTGTTAAATATCCCACAGGCGGAACCTATTTTGTCGGCAGGCACGAGTCCAGCTACGGCGGCTTTCAAAATCGATTCCTCGGCTCCCATACCTATACCCCATAAAGTCATTTCTAGCAATGCCCCCTGCCCGTTTCCGAAGAATACCAATGGGGCAAACAGTGAAGAAAAAATTACTGCAAACATCATGGCCGAGATGCCGATGCGATCGAACTTGCCGCCAAAAAATCAGGGCGGCGATCGCATCAATTCCCATCGCCCAAGCGTAAAATAGCGGAATCTGGCTGTCAAATGCGATCGCCCTCCTGTGGAATTCAGTCGATTTAAGATGTGAGACTTCGGAGTCAGCGCTGAGTCGAACGATTTTTGATTTTTGAT
The DNA here is from genome assembly GCF_036701805.1 of Microcoleus sp. N3A4. Classification (NCBI taxonomy): domain Bacteria; kingdom Bacillati; phylum Cyanobacteriota; class Cyanophyceae; order Oscillatoriales; family Microcoleaceae; genus Microcoleus; species Microcoleus sp. N3A4. The sequence continues at coordinate 24,680 of NZ_JAUBRJ010000073.1, read as the reverse complement.
TTACTCCACAGATGAATCTGGGAGTTTGAACAAAAGTCTAAAATTTCGATCTCTCCACAACAGGAGTACGTGGCACGGTATCCGTTTTTGGGCGGGCTCAAAGGTAATGAAGGAAAAATCCCCACAGCCAGCCCCAATCAGCCCTAAAGCATCTAAATCAACCCAAAACAGCCCCGGCAAACCCTTCCCCTTTGATTTCCAACGCTCCTGCTTCAAAATCGCGGGGATTGAGATAAATTGGCTGTAGTACCAACAGCACTGTCAGCCCCAAAAAAGCTGGCACGGCCAAAATCGCAAAGCCGACCCGATCGCCCAATTGCTTTGCCCGTGCGATCGGCTATCATCAATGCAGCGGCTGCTTGCCTCCTGTTAAAGCTAAAAGCGGTAAAGTGGCTGTATTTATGAATTGAGCGATCGTGGTAATTTGCCAATAATACAGTCTAATTTTGTCGCTCAAATAGCCATTGAATAAGCGAAATCCGTAGCCAATTAACTCGCCTGAACGATATAGCGTTTTTCAGAAAGATTAGGTACAATAGACCTCTTGCAAAAATAATTAGGACGGGCTCTCCGGCCCGTCCCACAAGAGTTATTTTTTCTTGTGGGACGGGCTGGAGATCCCGTCCCATCAATTGATGAAAAGATTTTTGCAAGAGGTACAATAACAGCAGTGGGTAAGCCTATTCCCAAAATATATAAATTCTCCAGCCAATACTTCGGACAGTTTTTAATTGCCAACAGTAGAATCTAGGTTCCAGGGCAATATGTCAACGAGTACAACGCTGACTAGAAACTCAAAACCTAAGTTCAATTGTGCGGACTCGCGGCCTTACTAAACCCGGTTTCTTCGTAGATTTCTCGTTACCAAACGCAAAACTCGTAGAAACCGGGTTTCTAGCTATTTATGCGCGGGCAATGAAACTGTCCGAAGTATTGTCAAGTGAGTGAGCTATAGATTGAGATTTGAGATTTTAAACTGGGGAATTGGTAATTAACTGGCGAGTACCTCACCTGAAAAGAGAACCGCTATATTGCTCGGAAACTAGATTTAGTATCTGTGCTATAGCAATCCTAAATGATTCTACTCGTTACCAGGAAGAGCCTGGTAACGCAGATCCGGAGGAAGAGCCTCGATTTCGCGAGGCAGAGCCTCGGGACATTGATTCCCAGGCGTTTAGCCTGGGAACCAGTTATTGAAACTGATGCGAGGATTGCTATATGGGAAAAACTTGGTATTACTATCTGACTAACGTCAAAGATCCACAAAAATTATCGGCCGGGCAAGTATGTAAACTGTACCGTCGCCGTTGGAGAGTATAATCGGCGTTTTTACTGACAAAAGGTGTACTCGGATTGTCTTATTTGTGGGTAAGCGGGAATAATGGAGTAGAAATTAAAATTTATGCAACACCGGATATTTTATGCAGTTCGTATAATCAGACAGTAAATTCAAACTGCAAATGTGTTGGGCTGGGATTTAGACTCTTAGATCGAATTAAGGAACAGGGAACAGGGCAGAGGGAGCGGGGAACAGCAAAACTATTTTATGTAGGAACAAGCCTCAAAAGCTGTATCTGAATAGTGTAGAATTGTCAAAAAACAGATGTAACATTACAAGATGCGTAATAATGTGCGTATTGTGGGATCGCAATTCTCTGCGCTCTTAATATTATTACGGAATGTTTAAATTTGTATCTTTTCCTCAATCATTTTATATTCTTTACCAAACTTTTATTTCTTTACTCTAGGTCTTCTTATGTTTGCTTCAAGCAGTTTACAGCACTTTGCAACAAGAGTTAAATACCCCTCAGTTAAAAAATATGTCTTTATGACACACTGCCCCTGCTGCTCGGATCGAATGCTCGGTCACATTCGCCAGAATCACATCTACTGGTTTTGTCGCCCATGTTGGCAAACAATGCCTATTTACAATCTGAACATATCTGGCTCATCGCCCTCTCTAAATTTATTTAGAGAGCTAGGGCTTCAGGAACAACATTCTTGCTCTCTGGAATTTAACCGTTCAATTTAGGGATAATAAAGTTTAGAGATTGTCCTAACGCTAACAGGTTTGCACGCTAAAAAAATTGCTATTTTGCCTCATTTAATCACAAAAATATAGCCCAATAATTTGAATAATAATCTATTAATATATCGCTTAGTTTATGGCTATCACTCGACTCAACCTGATTAGGACATTATGCAAAACACCATTTAAAAGATTGCTACCTCTTCTGCTTGGTGTGTTGGCTTCTCTTGCTGTTTTACTTACGTGGCAACAGCTAACCATCAACGGACAAATTCACATTGAGCAGTTAATTCAGCAGGAAGCCAATGCGATTCAGTCACAACTGAGCAAAGAATTATCAATTCGGATGCTGACACTTCGGCGAATGGCGCATCGCTGGGAAGTGAATGGCGGTACACCAAAGGAGCTTTGGGAAGCCGATGCTGTGGCTCATCTAGAGGATTTCTACGGTTGTCAAGCGATCGAATGGGTCGATCGATCGTTTAAAGTCCGGTGGGTTGTACCATTGGCGAGAAATGAGGCAGCACAAAACTTAGATTTGAGTCGCGATCCTCGCCGCCAAATCGCTTTGCAGGTGGCTCGCGATTTGCGCGAAATGGTCTTAACACACAATATTTTACTCGCTCAAGGGGATAAGGGATTTTTCGTGATTGTTCCTTTATTTGTGGGCGATCGGTTTGATGGGTTTATTGTCGGAGTTTTTCAGTTTAAAACTCTATTTGATAGCATTTTAAAAGTGTCAAATGGCTACAATATAGCTATCTACGATCGCACAGAATCGATCTACGGTCAGAAGCTCCCATCTCAACCCTCGCTACAGAAAACAGCTATAGTTAAAGCATGGCGTGCAGACTGGCGAGTGGAAGTTTCCCCAAATCCAGAATTAATAACATATCTGAAATCTCCTTGGCCAGTAATTGTGCTAATTGGCGGCTTAGTTTTAGCGTGGCTGTTTGCATTAGTTGTGTATATGATGCAAGTAAATTATCGCCAAATCTCTCAATTAAAAAAAACGACTTGTCAGTTGCAGTGGGAGATCGACCAGCGACAACAGGCAGAACTTGAGAACGGTAGACTAGCTGCAATCGTGGAATCTTCGGAAGATGCTATTATCAGTAAAGATTTAGAGGGTGTAATTACAAGCTGGAATTTAGCAGCAGAGAAACTGTTTGGTTATACGGCAACAGAAATAGTAGGGCAATCTATAAGTAAGCTGATTCCAGCAGAATATGAATACGAGAAAGAACAAACTCTCCATAAAATAAAGCGCGGAGAATACATCAAACATTATGATACAAAGCGGCTCAAAAAAGATGGAACATTAGTCGATGTTTCCATCAGTATTTCGCCTATTAAAGATGAGAACGGAAAAGTAATTGGAACCTCAAGGATTGCTCGAAATATCGCCGAACGCAAACAAGCAGAAGTGGCTTTACAGGAAAGCGAAGCTAGATATCGGCAATTGACCGATAACTTAAATGCTGGTTTCGTGATTCACGCGATCGATACCAGCATTCTATTATGCAATTTAACAGCTTGTAAATTATTAGGGCTTTCAATGGATCAAATGCTGGGGAAAACCGCGAGCGATCCGGCATGGCATTTCGTGCGAGAAGATGGCAGTGTAATGCCGATCGAGGAATATCCCGTGCAACGGGTTTTATCCACTATGATTCATATCAAAAATTATGTTCTAGGAATCTACAGCGGAAATCATCCTTTAGTTTGGATATTAGTTAATGCCTACCCAGAATTCGCTCCAAACGGTCAACTCAAACAAATTGTAATTACATTTATTGATATTAGCAAGCACAAACAAGCAGAGGAGGAAATTCAACAAACTCGCAATTTCTTACAAACAATGCTAGATTATTTACCTGTTGCCGTTTTTGTCAAGGATGCACATCCCGAAAATTTTGGCGTACTTCAGTTTTGGAATAAAACCAGCGAGGAGTTATTTGGTATTTCAGCCAAACAAATAATCGGCCAAAGTGGCTATGACTTTTTCCCAACCGAACAGGCAAAATTTTTCGAGCAAAAGGATAGAGAAGTCTTTGTCAAGGGGTGTGCTGAGGATATTCCGCAAGAAGTCATCGATAGTCACAGTCTGGGTAAACGTTGGCTGCATACGGTGAAGATTCCCATTTACGATCGACAGCATCAGCCCCAGTACCTTCTTTGTTTTTCAGAAGATATCACCGATCGCAAACAAGCCGAAGGGGAACGGCGAGAAATGAGTGAGGTCATGGAAAATGCGGTGTCGGGCATTTCCAAACTTGATACTCGAGGACGTTATCTCTACGTCAATAAAGCCTATGCTGACATAACAGGCTATCAGCCAGAACAAATGATCGGGATGCCCTGGCAAAATACCGTACATCCCGACGAATTGCAAAAACTGGTTGCAGCCTATTGGCAGATGGTGCAAGAGGGTAGAGTTGAAGTTGAAACCACAGGAGTTCGTAAGGACGGTTCGGTTTTTTACAAGCAATTGGTGATGATTGCCACTTACGAGGAACAGCACCAACTTTTGGGACATTACTGCTTCATGAAAGATATTAGCGATCGCAAACAAGCCGAAGTTGCACTAGCCCGAGAACTTCTGCGGACTAAAACGTTTTTCAACACTTCCAGGGACGGTGTTGTGGTCATGAATCGGCGCGGAAAGGTGGTCGAAGCCAGTCCTAGTTTTGCTCGAATGCTGGGCTACAGCTTAGAAGAAACCCTGAATATGAATGTCTCTGATTGGGATGTTCAGTGGACGCAGGAAGAACTACAAATCATGATCGATAGAGAGGAGATTGTTCCTTTGTTTGAGACGCGACATCGCCGCAAGGATGGTTCAGTTTATGATGTAGAAATTAGCTGGAACCGGGTAGAATTAGAAGGTGAAATGATGAACTTCTGTATCTGCCGGGATATCAGCGATCGCAAGCGCATTGAAGCGGAACGCCAACAAGCAGAACAGGCACTCCGAGAAAGTGAAGCTCGCTTCCAAGCCTTCATGAATCACAGCCCTGCCCCTGCCTGGATTACCGATGAAAATGGTGTAATTTTCTATGCTAGCCAGACTTATCTCCATACCTTCGAGTTACCCACTGACGATCTGATTGGCAAATCCATTGGTGAACTCTACTCTGCCGCCATCGCCCAACAATTTCTCGACAATATCCAAAGGGTTGCTCAAACCCAGGAGGTAATTGAAACGGTTGAGGTTGCGCCCCGTCGAGATGGAACGCTGGGTGATTTTCTCGTTTACAATTTTCTCATCCCCGACTTATTTGGGCAAATGCTAGTCGGTGGTGTGGCGATCGATCTGACGCAACAACATCAAGCGGAAACCGCTTTACAAATGAGTGAGGAACGCTTAATGCTAGCACTAGAAGCCTCTGGAGATGGACTGTGGGATTGGAACATTAAAACTGGAAAAGTTTACCTGAGTTCCCACTACCAGGAAATGCGGGGCTACAACCCGGGTGAGTTGGTGATGGATTTGAACGTCTGGGAGCAGATGATTCATCCTGATGATAAATTCTGGGTTTTTGAGTATATCAATAGTCACTTGCAAGATAGCTCAATTAAGTATGCCTTTGATTATCGCGTGCGTTGCAAGTCAGGGGAATGGAAGTGGATCGCTGACTACGGGAAAGTCGTTGCCTATGACGAACAGGGTAAGCCTTTACGGATGATTGGAACACACAAAGACATCAGCGATCGCAAACAAAAAGAACTAGCACTGCGACAAGCAATGGAAGCTGCAGAATCAGCAAACATGGCGAAAAGTATCTTCCTCGCCAATATGAGCCATGAACTCCGCACACCCCTCAACGTAATTCTGGGATTTACCCAGGTAATGACCCATGACCCCTCCCTCACTCCCAACCAGCAAGAAGACCTAGAAACCATTCGTCGCAGTGGCGACCATCTCTTGAGTTTGATTAATGATATTTTAGACCTCTCGAAAATTGAATCAGGACACTGCACAATAGAACAAAGTGGATTTGACTTAATTGCCTTGCTACATAACCTGCGAAATATGTTAGCAGAACGAGCCAGTTCTAAAAGACTTGACCTTTGTTTCGAGATTGCTCCCGAAGTTCCCCAATTTATTCTTGCCGACGCTCAAAAACTGCGCCAAGTTTTGCTCAATCTTTTGAGTAATGCGATTAAATTTACCGAGCGGGGAAGCATTACTTTGCGCGTCAGCATCAAGCCTCCCACTACAGAAGTAGCATTCACAACTCGGACTATTCTCCAGTTTGCAGTGAGAGACACGGGTGTAGGGATTGCACCCGAAGAAATTGATACTATCTTCGATGCGTTCGTGCAAGCTCAAGCTGGAAAGCAATCGGTAAGTGGCACAGGGCTAGGATTGACCATCAGCCGCAAACTCTTAGAGCTCCTGGGCGGAGAAATTGCTGTTAGTAGCATCTTAAGACAGGGAACTACATTTACCTTTACTCTCCCCATCACTCCCACCAGTGGAGTTAACCTCACATCCGAACAGCACGATCGCCTCGTGATCGGGCTGGCTCCCGGTCAACCCCACCATCGCATTTTGGTAGTTGACGATCGCCCCGAAAATCGCCTGTTGATAGTCAGATTGCTGACAAAATTAGGATTGGAGGTACGAGAAGCTACCAACGGACAGGAGGCAATCCAGCTATGGCTTGAATGGCAACCCGACCTCACCTGGATGGACATCAGAATGCCCTTGCTAGATGGATACGAAGCCACCAAAAAAATTCGGGCAATGGAACAGGGACAAACCAGCATCATTATTGCACTCACAGCACAGGCTTCTCAGAGCGATCGCACCCTCGCCCTCGCTGCTGGCTGCAACGACTACATCAGCAAACCCTTCCGAGAAAATACCCTATTTCTCAAGATGGCGCAATACCTGGGCTTAGAGTATGTCTACCAGAAAGAGGAAACAGTGCATGAGAAACAGGAAACATACCTCTCCTCTACGATCTCTCCCTTTTCAGATTCCCTCGCTCCAACACTTATGGCAACATTACCAGAAGCATGGCTGGCTCAATTGGAGGAGGATGCTGTATGTGGAGACGATGGGGCGATCGTTGAACTTGTATCTCAACTGTCCCCAGAACTCGCTCAACTTGCTACCCGTCTGACTGAACTTGCCAACCAGTATCAATTTGAGCAAATTCTTCAGCTAATTCACGGCAATTCCCCAACCTGAGTGGGGGATAGGAAAATTATTCAATCCAAAATCCAAAATCGAAAATCCACAATTGACAAGTTTTTAACTTTTAGAATTACTTACTTTAAAATGCAAACACCAACTGCTACCAAACCACCCTCACTCACTCCTTTAGAATTGACAACTTTAGAGCAGTGCAGCGATGAATCAGTGTATGCTCCCGGTTATATTCAACCTTATGGAATAGTTTTGAAGTTGCAAGAAGCTGACCTCAAGATTTTACAAGTGAGTGAAAATGTAAAACTGTTTTTTGGCATAGCGGCAGAAGCATTGCTGGGTCAGCCCTTACAACGGTTATTTTCCCGCGCTCAAGTGCAACGAATTGCCGAATATCTGAGCCCAAACAACCTAGAAATTCATAATCCGTTTGAGCTAAAAACACACCGGAGAATTGCCCAGGTAGAGCGGGGTCGGAAAACTCAGACCTTTAGAAGCACGCTGCATCGGACAGGAGATGGGTTAATTCTGGAACTCGAACCCCAACTTACCACCAAAAAAACTCATTCAATCCACTTCTATCATCGCCTCCAAGCTGCCATCCTCAAACTTCGCAGCGCAACCAACCTTTCCGATTTAGCTCAAACCCTTGCCAGAGAAGTGAAAGTGATTACCGGGTTCGATCGCGTCATGATCTACCGCTTTGAAGCCGACGATCATGGGGTGGTGATTGGAGAAGAAAAAGAAAGCCATTTAGAAAGTTATCTGGGATTGCATTATCCGGCGATCGATATTCCCGCACCCGCCCGCAAATTGTTTTACCGCACCTGGGTGCGCCAAATTCCCGATATCAATTACACACCTTCCCCCCTAATTCCTACTAACAATCCCCTCACCAATACACCCCTGGATCTGAGTGATTGTGTGTTACGGGGAGTCTCTCCCTACCACATCGAATATTTGCAAAATATGCGAGTCGCCGGGTCGCTGACAATTTCGTTAATTGACGATCGGCGTCTCTGGGGATTAATTGCCTGTCACCATTACAGCCCGCGATTGGTGAATTACGAAACGCGCAAAACTTGTGAATTTTTAGGACAATTTGCCTCGATTGAACTGGTGCATCAGCAAGAACGAGAATTGAATGTTTACCGAAAGCAAGTAAAAACTATTCACGATCAACTTCAGCAGGCATTCCAGCGAGAGTCCAATTTTATCGAACAGGTATTGACTCGAAATGCCTCTCAACTGCTAGATTTAGTTCATGCTCAGGGGGCTGCAATTCTGCTTGATGGTCGTCTGACACTGGTGGGTCAAACACCATCTGAATCAGAGATAGGGGAACTTGTAAAGTGGTTGGCGCAACACAACCAGGAACGAGTGTTTGCAACAGCTTCTCTCTATCAGTTGTATCCCGAAGCGAAGCAATTCAAAGATCAAGCCAGCGGTGTTTTAGCAATCTCAATCTTGCTGAGCTATGTCAAAGAAAAGTCATACCACATTCTTTGGTTCCGACCCGAACAAATTCAAACCGTAAACTGGGCAGGTAATCCACAGGATGCCGTCACAATCGATGAAATTGGAGCAATGCACTTGTGTCCCCGGAAGTCGTTTGAACTGTGGAGGCAGACAGTGCGGGAAATGTCTTATCCTTGGCAGGTGGTGGAGTTAGAAGCAGCCGCCGAAATGAGAAACATCCTCATGCTGGCAGTGCTGGAGTTTTCACAAGCTGCCCTAGAACAAGCCGCAGAGCGGGCTGCGATCGCTAACCGCGCCAAAAGCCAGTTTCTTGCCAAGATGAGCCACGAACTCAGAACGCCGCTGAATGCCATTCTGGGATTTACCCAGCTTATGAACCGCAGTCCTAATATTCCATCCGAATTTCTAGAGCATTTAGGTATCATTAGTCGCAGTGGAGAACACCTGCTGACATTAATCAATGACGTTTTGGAAATGTCCAGAATTGAAGCGGGCCAATTGGTACTGAATCCAAGTTGTTTTGATTTGCATCGGCTGCTTTTTTCTATTAACGATATGTTCCTTCTGAAAGCGGCTGAGAAAGGTTTGAATCTGAGTAGTGAGTGGGAGGCTACTGTGCCGCGCTATGTCTGCGGTGATGAAGCCAAAGTTCGCCAAATTTTGATTAATCTGCTAGGGAATGCGATCAAATTTACAACCACAGGAAAGATTGCGCTGCGGGGACGAGCTTTTTCATCAGACGGTATGCCGTCATCGGGAACGCTAAGCGAAGGCGAAGACACCATCAACCAAACCAGTTTGACGCTGCCTATTTCTGTTCCCTATAATCTATGCGATATTAAACAAACAATTACCCTGCATTTTGAGGTTGAGGATACCGGATCTGGTATTGCGCCCTCAGATTTAGAATCTATTTTTGAAGCTTTCATGCAAACCGATTGCGGTCGTCATGCTAAGGGAACTGGTTTAGGACTGTCTATCAGCCGTCAGTTTGCTCGTCTGACGGGAGGGGATATCACAGTCCGAAGCAACCTGAATCAAGGATCGACTTTTACCTGCGAAGTTATTTTGGATCTACCGGAGTCCCTTGATTTAGAAGAAGCTGAAGCCGATCTCGTTATCGGGCTGGAATTAGGGCAACCGATGTACCGAATTCTAGTCGCAGAAGACGTTTCAGAAAATCGGCAATTGCTGGTGAAACTGCTGGAGTCAGTTGGGTTTGAGGTGTGTGCGGTTGAGGATGGGACACAGGCGATCGCCCGCTGGCAAGTATGGCATCCAGACCTGATTTTGATGGACATTCAAATGCCTGTCATGGATGGTTATGAAGCGGCGAGACAGATTCGAGCGCAAGAGTCATTAGTCATTAGTCAGTCGCCATCAGCAGACAACTCTGAGCATCAGATAAATGACAAAGGAAAAATGACCAGCATCATTGCTCTCACTGCATTAGCTTTTGAAGACGATCGCAACGCCAGTCTGCAAGCCGGTTGCGATGACTACATTGCCAAGCCGTTTACTGAAGCCACACTTTTTGACAAAATAGCTTTTCACTTGGGTGTCCGCTACTGCTACGCTGAAAAAGTTCTCCGAGAGTCATCTGTTTTACTACCAAAGACGTTGACTCCAGAAGATTTGAAAACAATGCCTATCGAATGGATTGCAGAAGTCCATGAAGCAGCACTCGATCTGGGCGATCGCAAGCTCTATCAACTCATAGCTCAAATTCCCAAGGAGAAACAAGATATCATTGAGGCAATGATATCGCTGGTTGATAACTTCCAGTTGGAAGCGATCGCAACTCTCACCCAATTTTAGAAAGAAAATTATGGCTACTTTACTTAAACTTGCTGCCCAAACGAATATTCTGATCGTGGACGATACCCCAGACAATCTGCGGTTGTTAGCCAAAATCCTAGAGTCACAGGGCTATATTGTTCGCAAATCGCTCAACGGTAGAATGGCTCTCGAAGGTGTTCGCCGCAACTCTCCGGATCTGATTTTACTTGACATTAATATGCCTGAGATGAATGGGTACGAAGTTTGCAAACAGTTGAAAGCATCTGAAGCAACTGCTCAGATTCCAATCGTTTTTATCAGTGCGCTCGAACGACTCGAAGACAAGGTACGGGCGTTTGAATTGGGTGGTGTAGATTACATCACTAAACCTTTTCAAGAGCAGGAAGTGCTGCTCAGGGTAAAGAATCAATTACTCATTCAACAGCAACACCAACAACTGATCGAACAAAATCAACGTTTAGAACAGGAAATCCAGGAACGTCTGAGGGCAGAGGCAGAAGTAAGGCAGTTATCCCTGACGGATGAATTAACTGGATTATATAACCGACGGGGCTTCTTTTTACTAGCAGAGCAACAACTAAAAATTGCTCGGCGCACGCAAACCTGCTACTATCTTTTATTTGCTGACTTAGATGGTTTGAAAAAGATTAACGACACTTTCGGACACGAAATGGGAGACAGAGTAATCGTTGACGCCGCTCAAATATTGAAGGAAACCTTTCGTGATTCGGATATTGTGGCTCGACTGGGAGGAGATGAATTTGCTTTATTTGTTCCTACTTTTTCGGAGAATTCATATAATTTTTATAATCGGCTGCAAGCTAATATTGATAGCTTTAATCGACAGCACGAGCGAGCCTATCTACTGTCAATGAGTCTAGGGGTGCAGGGTGGGGATTTCAATAATGACTTTTCATTAGAACAATTGGTGGCAAAGGCCGATCGACTTATGTACGAGAATAAACGCACCAAACGCTGTTTAAATCGTTAACTGTTCTTTTGAGAACAGCGATATCCGATCGCAAGAAGCATTATTGATTAAACGCGAACTCAACCGAGAAAGAGTAAACGGAAAACAAGATAGGGAAACAGCTTGAAGACTTTAGCCCCTCAGCCGGAAAACACGATGCAGTACACATCATCACACCTAAACCTGACAGGGTGGCAACCCAATTAAAAGCCCTCCCTGTATTAGGTTAAGGGAACTTGCGATCGAAAGATGTCATTGTTATTGTCCGCAACCCCGATCTAAAATCGACTGACTGATGCTGTATGGGCTGGGAGTTTGCCTGCAGTTGCATTCTTTTTTTAAACTGGTATTATTTGCACAAACCGATTTTATCTATTTGCCAATTCGTGCTAAAATGATGCCTAGCTGAACGGCGATTACTCCGAGTATGGCACTGCCAGCCCAGTAAGAAGCGGCGATGCTGTAAGATCGATCGCGCCACAAGACATTTGTCTCTAAACCGTAAGTTGAAAAAGTAGTATAAGCACCCAAAAAGCCAGTTGCTACCATTAACCGTACTTCCGACGGAATAGTCGGCACCCGTTCAAAAGCGAGGGTGGTAAAAAATCCCATAGCCAAGCAACCAGTCATATTAATAAAAAAAGTTCCGTAGGGAAAAGCCGTCCCGAAACGGTTGGCAAACCACAAGGTGATATAATACCGGCTCAAAGCGCCGGCAACGGCACCTAAACTAATTGCGATCGGATGGCGCAGATTCGGGTCTTGCAGCATACAGCTATTAAATATTTGCTACTTGATATTGAGATGAATTTTAGATTCAGCGGACTTATGTAAAGTATTGTAGGATTAAATTGGCGATCGCTCTAGCTGTTCGCAATTAAAATTAATAGAGAGTATTTATGCAAATTGTGCTGGCAGCAGTAGACGATGACTTAGTTAGAGCTTGGGAAAGCACTTGCGGCAATATAGAAAATGTAAAAATCCACCGCGGCTCAATCTTTGATGTGAAATGCGATGCTATTGTGAGTCCGGCGAATAGTTTTGGGTTCATGGACGGCGGCTTAGATTTAGAGATTGCGGAATATTTTGGAAACCAGGTTCAAGAACGCCTGCAAAAACTAATTCAGACTCGCCATCACGGCGAACTCTTAGTAGGAGTGGCAGAAGTTGTAGACACAGATCATGCTGAAATTCCTTATTTAATCGCTGCCCCAACAATGCGAGTTCCTACAGTTTTAAGAGAGACAGTAAATGTCTATTTAGCAACCCGGGCTATTTTAACGCTCGTAAAATTTGGCTCAGTCCCAGACGGAACGCCAGTCAAACATATCATTGAAACTATCGCTATTCCCGGCATGGGTACGGGAATAGGCAAAGTGCCACCACATATATGTGCCAATCAAATGAAGGTCGCGCTTCAAGATATTCTCCTATCTCAATACGAATTTCCTAAGTCTTGGCTGCACGCCCAAAGGTGTCACCACTTGTTATATTCAAGCGATGTAGAAGATTTGCAGTTAGAAAATTGAAAGGATTAAATCTCCAAATTTTATAGTGTTTAAAAACCAATTTTCTTGGTATTGTGTTTTTTGTGGAGGGACAGAGGAAAAATTTAAGTGCGCTAAACCGTACCTGCAAGTTGGCGGTATCCTACACACAAACTCTACTTTGGTAGATATAGTGTAATGTATAGAACTGAGACCGCTCGACTGCGGAAGCGCAGATTAAAAATTTGATGATGCTGGAACAATAATTGCCGAGTTATTCTGAAAGGCCCGAATAAAATCTGGCGCTATACCTACAAAGTCTGCATCTAGGGACTGTGAGATTTTGTGAAAATGTTTGCTACCAAAGGAGAAGATTGATATGACAGATCCAAAAGTAACCGAGGAACCAGTTTTAGAGGCAACTGTCGAAACGACGGAGCTCGTCAAAAAAGAGATGCCCGAGGCGACTGAGGAGGCGATCGCAGAAACTGCGGCGCTGTTTGAAGCAATTAAAAAACGCGCCGCCGCCGAAGTGCAAGCAGCGGGCGAACTCACCCGCGAAGCTTATTTAAAAGCTGTCAATCAGGCCTCCGGGGCGATCGAAGAAAATAAGGATCTCGCCCACGAGAGAGTCACAGAAGCAGTCAGGCTGATCAAAAAAGAAGCTGAGAAAAATTGGCTGGTGGTGGATGCGATTAAAACGCGGGCGCAAGCGCAGGTGCAAGATGCCGGCGAAGTCAGTCGCGAAGCTTATTTGAAAGCAGTGCGACAAGCGCGAGAAGCGGTGGAACAAAATAAATTGATCGAACGCGATCGCATCGAACAAGCTGTTGACCACATTCAGACGGAAGCTGAAAAGAATTGGCAGGTTATTGTGAGGCAAATTGAGTCGATCGGCACTCGCTTGACAGAAACCGCTAAGTCTGCATGGAATGCGCTAACGGCGTTTTTTGACAAGAAGCATTAAACTCAGATATGAGACCATTTTAAAGAACAGGCAAGATGCCTGTTCCACAAAGATTGAATTTTCTTGTAGAACAGGCAAGATGCCTGTTCATATTTAAAGAACAGGCAAGATGCCTGTTCCACAAAGATTGAATTTTCATTGTGGAACAGGCAAGATGCCTGTTCATATTTAAATTAAAGAACAGGCAAGATGCCTGTTCCACAAAGATTGAATTTTCATTGTGGAACAGGCAAGATGCCTGTTCATATTTAAAGAACAGGCAAGATGCCTGTTCCACAAAGATTGAATTTTCTCGCTTCACAGGCATCTTGCCTGTTCATAAAAGGTTTTGACACTAAGCGCTATAATCAAAAAGCTTTATTTTTAGTCCATAACCCCGAATTATGAGAAGTTACTACTGCGGCGAACTGCGAAGCGAACACATCGGAGAGACTGTCACCCTTTACGGCTGGGTGGATCGCCGCCGCGATCATGGCGGGGTGATTTTTCTGGATGTGCGCGATCGATCGGGTATCGTGCAAATTGTCAGCGATCCCGAACGCACCCCCGATTCCTATCGCGGGGCTGAGGCTTTACGCAGCGAATATGTGGTTAAAATTACCGGGCGAGTCACCGGCCGCCCCGAAGAGTCCCTCAACCCGAAATTGCCTACGGGTGAAGTAGAAATTTATGCTGACCAAATTGAGTTGTTAAATGCGGTTCGCAAACAGTTACCGTTTCAGGTGGCGACGGCGGATACCGAAAACGTGCGGGAAGATTTGCGGCTGAAATATCGATATTTGGACTTGCGGCGCGATCGTATGAGTCGCAATTTGCAGCTTCGCCACCAAGTTGTGAAAGCCATGCGCCGCCACCTGGAAGATGTCGAAGGTTTCATGGAAATTGAAACGCCGATTTTAACTCGGGCGACTCCCGAAGGTGCGAGAGATTATTTAGTTCCCAGCCGCGTCAATCCCGGTGCATGGTATGCTTTGCCGCAGTCGCCGCAGTTGTTCAAACAATTGTTAATGGTGTCTGGTTTTGACAGATATTATCAAATTGCCCGCTGTTTCCGCGATGAAGATTTGCGCGCCGACAGACAGCCGGAATTTACGCAATTGGACATGGAAATGAGTTTCATGTCTGTGGAAGAAGTAATTGCCTTAAATGAAGGTTTAGTCTGCCATATTTTCCAAACTGTCAAAGGCGTTGAATTGCCTTGTCCTTTCCCGCGTTTGACTTACGCAGAAGCGATGGATCGCTACGGTAGCGACAAACCGGACACTCGCTTCGGTATGGAATTAGTCGATGTTTCCGATTTAATGAAAGATTCGGGATTTAAGGTATTTTCCGGGGCGGTTGCTGCGGGCGGAATTGTGAAAGTTTTGCCGATTCCGGGCGGGAATGAGGCGATTTCTAATGTGCGGATTAAACCGGGTCCGAAAGGCGATTTGTTTAAGGAAGCCAGCGAAGCCGGTGCAAAGGGATTGGCTTACATTCGGGTGCGGGATAACGGCGAAATTGATACGATCGGCGCAATTAAGGATAATTTGACGGAAGCACAAAAACAGCAATTGCTCGATCGCACGGGCGCGCAACCAGGTCATTTGTTGTTATTCGCAGCCGCCGACGGGACAACTGTCAATAAGACTTTGGATAGATTGCGTTTGTTCGTGGGTAACGAATTGGGATTGATTGACAAAGACAAGATGAATCTGCTGTGGGTGACAGATTTCCCGATGTTTGAATGGAACGCTGACGAGAAGCGTTTGGAAGCATTGCATCACCCGTTTACTGCGCCGCATCCCGACGATATTAATGATTTGAAAACTGCGAGAGCTCAAGCTTACGATTTGGTGTTAAACGGCACAGAAGTGGGCGGCGGTTCTCTGCGGATTTACCAGCGGGAAGTTCAGGAAAAGGTGTTTGAGGCGATCGGCTTATCGACTGAGGAAGCTTACAATAAATTTGGCTTTTTGTTGGATGCGTTTGAGTATGGAACTCCGCCCCACGGAGGAATTGCCTACGGTTTGGATCGGTTGGTAATGCTGTTAGCTGGTGAGGAATCTATTCGGGACGTAATGGCTTTTCCGAAGACGCAGCAAGCGGGGTGTTTGTTGACAAATGCGCCGTCTGGTGTGGATGAGAAGCAGTTGAAGGAGTTGCAAGTGCGATCGACTTATACGCCCAAGTCATAAGCGGGTTGCGACTTAGGCAAAGCCGATGTGTCATGCTGAGAGAAGGGAAGCATCTCGATCGGTGCTTCACTACACTGCGTTTTGTTCAGCATGACAGACACGATTCTGCGTCCTGGACTGTCATTGAGTCAAAACTTTCGCTGATACTGTATGCTATAGTTACATTCCACGTCTTTAGACTAAAAACGCTATAATTATCATAATCGAAAATAGGTAAAAACGATGTCAACAGTTTATCGTTTAAAAGCCAGCGAACTCAACCATCATTTTTTAGAACAAATTAAGGCGACTTTTGGAGATAAAGAGATTGAAATAATTGTTTCTGAGTGTGATGAAACCGAATATCTTTTGAAATCAGAAGTCAACAAAAATCGACTTTTAAAAGCTATTGAAAATGTTAAAGAGCGGCAAAATTTAGTTGAATTTAACTTACAGAATTTGCAATGAGCAGAAGAATTGTTTTTGAATCTTCTGCTTTTGCAGATTTTAATGAATGGGCAAAATTAGACAAAAAGATTTATCGCAAAATTGTAGAATTGATTAAAGATATAGACCGCTCACCGTTTGAAGGATTGGGCAAACCTGAACCTCTGAAATACGAGTTAAGTGGTTTTTGGTCTAGGCGCATTGATAACGAACATCGTTTAGTTTACCAAGTTACGGATCGAGAAATTGCGATCGCGGCTTGTAAGTATCATTACACTGAATAGATGTGATTGCGTTTCCGAAGAGGCAGCAGGCGGGTTGTGTCCTGACAAATGCGCCGTCTGGTGTGGATGAGAAGCAGTTGAAGGAGTTGCAAGTGCGATCGACTTATACGCCCAAGTCATAAGTATGTAAAATACCTTGACCATTCTCAATAATCCTTTCATGGCGGGCTAGAAGCAACGGCGCACAATAAAATTCATCTGTTGTGGAACAGGCCGAAAAGCCTGTTTTTGAGAATGGTGCAAGATGTGTGATAAAATAGAGATCAAACAAAAAAAATGTTTTCGTATTAACACTTTTTTAAACGGCTATGGCAATAATTATGATTCAAGTTGATGAAAATATTAAGACAGCTTTTGAAGAAGCTAGTCCTAAGACTCAGCAAGAGTTAAGTTTGATTATTCAATTGTTTTTTAGAGAAAATTTACACAATAAAACTTTAACGCAGGTTATGGCAGAAATTTCCGATCGGGCCACGCAGCGAGGCTTAACGCCTGAAATTTTACAAGACATTTTAGCAGATAATGAATATAGTTTAGGATAATAATTTTAATTGATTTTGCCTAAAAAATCTTTGTACGTTGAAATTTCCGTCCCCTCAAAATTCACCAAACTCAATAAATCTCCATCTCCTGTAATCAAAAAATCAGCTTGACTATCTTTCGCTAAAGCCAACAAATAATTATCTTTAGCATCTCTACAAATAGAGACTTCCGAGGTTATTTCTATCCATAGACCAATGATTCTCAACAATTCAAGCAATTCTTGGACTTTCGTTACCGGAAAATACTTTTGGAGTTTTGGTCTTTGAGTTACCAGATTGATTTCTTCGATTATTTGTTCGCACAAGACAACTTGGATAGCTTGATCCACTATTAATTTTTTGAGATTAGCTAATTCTTTGCCAATCAAGAAGCTAATCCAAAGATTAGTGTCTATAATTACTTTAAGGGCTGGTTTTTCTGGCATGAATTTCGCTTCGGACTGCTTCTACTTCTTGGGTGATAGTTTCTAAAGAAAGCTCGTCGGTTCTAAATGACTCCAAAAGAGCTGTTAATTTACTGTTTAATACTTCTTTTTCCAGCTCTTGACTTAACTGCAATTTTTCTGGATAGGGCAGTTGTTTGACTAGGGCTAAAATTTGTTCAAAGTTTAGGGAAAGTTGATAGTTAGCTAGAGTCATTGTTCGTTATGTTTAGGGCTTGTCGATATTTTATCTCAATTTTTTGGATTTAGGATGGCTTCAAGTCTCGAAAACAGTCCGTTGCAGGTAGATATCGGCGGGGCGATCGAGGTTATCGAATTTGCTGCCGTCGATGCAGAGGAGTTGGATAGAAGGCGTGCAGCTTGGTTTCGGTGAGTTGGGGGAGTTGGGCGAGGTTGAGGATTAGGGTGTGGATATGCTATAATTAATTAGAGAGTGAAAGGAACCATGAACTATGAAAAGCCCCCTTGAACTTGACGAAGAATTGGTTAAAGAAGCCTTTCGCTTAACCAATTTCAAGACAGAAAAAGAACTGATTGACTTTGCTTTGCAAGAATTAATTCGCACCCGTAAAAAGCGGAACCTACTTGATTTAAGCGGACAAATTCAATTTGCGATCGACTACGACTACAAAGCTTTGCGGGAAAACCGAAATGTTTCTGATTGATACCTCAGTCTGGATCAGCGTTTTCCGCGACAAGACAGGTGTAGTACGCCAATCCCTGGAAGCAATAATCAAGGATGAAAGTATTTTTCTGAACAGATTTACTCAGATGGAACTTTTGCAAGGTTGTCGAGATGAAAGGGAGTGGACACTATTAGAAACTTATCTCCAAGAACAGGACTACATCGAGTCTACGCCTAATACTTGGGTAGCGGCTGCTCGGATTTACTACGATTTGCAACGACAGGGGTTAACGGTTAGAAGTAGTATCGACTGTTGCATTGCCCAACTGGCGATCGAACACCAACTTATTCTAGTTCATAACGATCGCGATTTTGAAACAATTCAGAGAGTGCGATCGCTCAATTGCTTGCGCTTCCGGCCTGACAATAATTAAAGATTAATTTGAGTTTGAGTTGGTGAGGATGGGGTGAAGGCTGAAATGATTACGGAAAGTATCTGTAAATCTCTTTGCGGTGGAGTATCCTGACGAAATAGACTACGCCATCCTTAACTTTAATACCGATTCGGTAATCACCCACTCTAAGGCGATAGTAGTCTGCATCACCTTTTAGTTTTTTAACATTGCTGACTTCATTTAATTTTTCGGCCTTCTCAACTTCTTCTATCGCTTCCTGAATTCTTTGAAACAAGTCGGCATCAAGAATCTTCAGCAAATCCTTTTCAAAGCTTTTTCTAAACTCAACATTCATGGTTGTCTCTTCAGGATTTTGAAGATTTGCTCGCGGCTGACTGTTTCAGTATTTTCGCCTTCTTTGATAGCATTTTCCATCCCTATATCTTCTAGGGCTTCTGTTAAAATTTCAGAAAATACTTCTTTTTGTTCTTTTAATAACTCAAAAATCGCTGCTTTGAGCAATTCTTTAAGTTTGGTTTCGTCTAGAGTAATTTCAGACATTGCTTTTTTTGTAGGATTATTTTTAGGTTTTTATTTTATCACGAAATGCGGCAAATTTATTTTTAATTTAATTAAATTTATTCTAGCCAACGTTGGTTTGCGGGTAGTCAGAAACCGGGTTTTTTACGGAAATACTGCATCCGGGCCTTTAACTGTCGTGAAAAACCCGGTTTCTTTGGTATTTATGGGTAAGCCCTAAATGAGACAGAAAGGTCGATCGCACTTTTTCAATTCGTGCGATCGCCCTCAAAGACTACTCTTTCCAGTAACGGGTTAAAATCCGAATCACCTCACCCGCTAGAGGCGATGGTAGAGGCGGGCTCCATTCTCCAACTTGTGCAAAACCCAAAACGTGCAACAGATTAACAATGCTTTCTACCGCTTTGGGAACGCCGCACAGCAGCAAACGGATCGGTTGCTTACCTTGAGGTACATCAGGAATTTCTTCCCGGAGCAATTCAGGAACTGACTTTGGCGGTGATATCATAGAGTTTCCTCCTAAATATGGGAGTTCAAGCCCCCACCGAACGATTGCGAGTCTGGCCGGTGGGGGTTTTGTGTTTGACTATTACACGGTATCACACCGTGTGTCACTAAGCAAGAGGCGTACAAAGAAAGTACGATCGATTTATGAAGTAAATTCCCAGTTGCCTAACTTGCCAGCAAAAAACCTAAAACGAGTCACCAGCTACGTTCCTCCAAACGCCTACAACGTCTTGGAAGATTGGGCCAAGAAAGAAGACCGGACAGTCAGCAATCTCGTAAGTCGGATTGTCTCTGAAGCTGTAGATGCTTACTTGGCTAAAAAGACTACAGAAGATGAACCCAGCAGCAATTAACCTTTGATCTCTACGCTGATGGGTCATTCTCAACTGCCAACCTGTCGGGCCGTTGATTTTGTGTTGGAGTGGGGTTTGGTTTGTGGGTGTTTAGATTACTATAGCCTAAACTAGATTGTGGTGTGCTACCTCGGCTTAAAATTTTTCTAAAAAATTTGCAGCCAGCTAAAATGACATGGTGAACACGCTACCCCCAAACAATGTGAGTCCTGCAAAATCTCCTAGAGTTGCCTTTTACCCGCCACCTGAAGTGAAGGAGAAGTTAGAAAAACTGGCGAGCATTGAGCGTCGTTCGATTTCGCAAATGGCATTACTTTTGGTGGAGGAAGGTCTCGAAAGAGCCCAGAAGGAAGGCAAATTCAATGAATCCAAAGACGATTAAGCCACTAACTCTGCCCTCGCTGCCGCTAGTCGAGCGATCGCTCTTCAATAAGAGAAAGATCGATCGCGCTTCACAAAAAAATCCGCAGGCGACAGCCGAGGCGGCAGCCATCGACCTGACAAATTACTCTTTCCAGTAACGGGTTAAAATCCGAATCGCCTCACCCGCTAGAGGCGATGGTAGAGGCGGGCTCCATTCCCCAAATAAAAGCAAAACCTAAAACGTGCAGCAGATTGACGATGCTTTCTACGCCTTTGGGAATGCCACAAATCAGCAAGCGGATCGGTTGTTTGCCCGTCGGTACATTGAGAATTTCTTCGCGCAGCAGTTGGGGAACGGACTGTGGCGGTGATATCATAAAGTTTCCTCCTGAATATGGGAGTTCAAGCCCATGTTATAAGTAATAGATTGTGGTTTACCGATCCGAATGTTGTTTGCTTCAAATGCTTGACGCACCCGTAGACGGAACTCGCGTCCAACACTCCACTGTTGCATCGGTGCTGTTTTAAGCCAAACGCGCACTAGCATTCCAGTGTGAGAGAGGTCATCAATGCCCAATACTTCGGGTGGTTCGGGTAGACGATCGCACCAATCAGGTTCCTGATACATCTGCTGCGAGACTTGGCGCAACACATCGAGAACTTGTTTGGGGTCATTGTCATAGTCCACCACAATGGAAAAATCAACTCTTGACCAGAGGCGAGTTAAATTGCAGACATTTGCGATCGCACTGTTGGGAATTGTAATGAGTTGACCTTCACTATTACGGAGTTGAGTCACTCGCAGGTTGAGATTTTCGACCAAACCACCCTTGTTATCAATCTGAATCACATCTCCCAGGGCAAATTGATCTTCGATCAAAATCAAGCAACCGTTGACCAGATCTTTAATCAAGCTTTGGGAACCAAAAGAAATTGCTAACCCAAAGATCGCACCTCCTGCCACAATCGAACTGGTCGGAACATTAAACAGATCCAGTGTCCAAATAATTCCAATGATTACCAAAATAAAGGTGGCGAGTCCTTTTAGGGCTTCAGCAATGGTGGTACTTCTTAGGGCAATGCGTTGTGCTTCTGGGAGTGGGATGAGTGGATTGACTGTCCAGGAATGCAACAAGCGATCGATTAAACTTTTGCTGATGCGGATTGCTAAACTAATGCTAAACCAGATCGCAATCAATGCCAGGGGTGTTGACCAGACGTAAACACTCCATTGCATTAACAAGGGGATAATTGAGATGATGCGTGCAATGCCGACGTACCACATCAAGATGAAAATCCAGAACAACGCCCATTGGAGAAATTTGTCAAGATCTAATCGACGCTTCACACTAAATTGGTGTTGCAGGATTGCCAGAAATTGCGATCGCACATCTGCAATCTCTCTCGCTTCGGTGTCTTCTCCTGCAATCGTCTCTGATGAAATACTGGGTTCTGACTGATGCGTTTTTTTCGCTTCTGCATTCGCCAAGGGCACACGATTAGTAGACGCAGTTAATTGCTCTTGATACTGGCTCTCCAGAGTGTTTTGTCTGCGGGTCAAAATTCGTCGCAGAAACCAAATTACAGCACTGGCAATCAGCAATCCCAGTAAGATTTGCAATGCCTGCCCCAATCGTTGTCGAACGGCTTCAGGTGTCGTTAACTGCTTGAACCGAGCGACTTCATCTTGAAGAATCGTTTGCCATGCCTGAGTTAATTCGTCCAGGGTTTTACCGTTAAAGTCAGCATCTGGTTCTGTCAACGTCACGAATCGGATCGGGCGAGAAGATCGATCGTCACTAATTTGGATAATGGGTCGATTATTGAGTGTAGCGATCGTCACAATTGGTGTTTGTTTAGCAGAGTAAGTTCGATAGAAAACCCGCCACAGCCGCTCATTCACGTCCTGTGCCCGAACTTCAACTGGAAGAGATCCATCTGGGATTTTGTCTCGATTAAAAATTGTATGAGAGGTCACTTTAAACAACTCTTTACCGTCCAGCGGTGATTTGATTGAAGCTGTTTCATATTCTCCGTGGCGGCTGACCTCAGATGGAGGACTGAAGGAATTATTCGCAGCACCAGATGGTAGGGAAGGCACTTGACTCTGGGCGATCGCACCCCAACCTATCACCAGCGCGATCGTCATGAGGCTAATTAGCACAAACCGGATTGTGAGACGAAGGAATCGATTAAACGGGAACATATTTGTCGGGACGTGATTGAGCAACCTGATATTGAAGCTAGGCTCACCATTAAGAAGAATACCGTCAATAGTTTGGTAACGGTGAGACGAAGGAAGTCAACAAAGCACTAACCTCGCAATCGCACCAGTTCGTCTCGCCAAGAGGCAACCAACGCATCGGTCTCCACGTCTCGCCCAGCGTGCTTCACCCGCCATTTGCGGATCGCCAGTTCGTCTTGCGCCCGCACGATCGCCGCCGAGGTGCGCCCATTGGTATGGGGAATGCGGCGCGTTCTAAAAATGCGATCGCCCTTCACCTGTTCATATTCTTCTGGCGTAATTACAGGTTCCCGCTCATCTGCCAATTCTTCCCGAATCACCTGCCGCTCCCAAATGCCACTCTGCCACAGCATGATTCCTACAAGCAGAAAAAAGGGAAAAAAGCCAATTAATCTAAAGGCACTATGGGTTATCCACTGGTTTAAAAAGGGTTCAATCACCTCGGAAACCACTTTAGGAGTTGATTCGTCATGCAATGGCTTCCCAGTTGTTAGAAAGACAAATAGGTACACCAATAGACCGATACCATTATTGAGAAAATGCCCCGAAAACCCCAACAACCAGCCCCCCAGCGGAGCCGCGCAGCGCAACCAGCGGCGTGTTGTTTGCCGAGCCAGCCCCAATCCCATACCAAACAGCCCTGTAAACATTGCATGTCCTGCTAGCCCAAACAGAGCAAAACGATCCGCTAGCTGGAAATACAGCGGTACATCCCCTGTTCGGACATATCCTTGCAGTACATACAAGGGCGCTTCCACCAAGTTGAAGCCAATCCCTACCAGCGCACCGTAGATAAAGCCATCTCGAACATCATCAAATTCAGCCCGCAGCAGCCAGAACAACAGCAGCACTCCCAGCCCTTTCGTGGTTTCCTCCACAAGCGGACCTGCTATGGGAGCACCCAGAACCAGTCCGGCATCCGCGCCGAAAACTGCCTGCACATCAGGATGCACTTTCACAAAGCCAGATATAGCAGTGAGGATGTAGTTGTTAAGCGGGAGGGCTAATCCGGTGGCAATCAGAGCGCCCCACAGCAAAGCGATCGAGTAAAGCCACCTCGATTCTGGTTCTCGGCGATCGAGAAACCACAAAATTGCCAGGGTAATCAGCGTCAGTAAGATCATCCCTGCCAGAGCGATGAAAAATATCTGGAGACCCACTGGGGGAAGACCTGAGAATTCCCTTATAAAGGATGACGTGCTAATGGCAATTAATACAGCCAAAACAATGAGGATAAACACAGCATTGCGGGGGCGGCTTAAGCGCGAACCATAGAAAAGTCTGGCTCTGTTAGCTAACGACATAGGCACCTCATGATTATCGAAAGAAAGGGTATTGAAGGCAGGGGTAACGTTGGTGGACTAAGCGACGCTGACTGGCGATCGCGCTCATAAAAACAATACGGGAAGCGGGAAACGAGCGTGGCTTTAGCCCGCTCGTGGTAAGCGAGTCGGGGACTTGAGTCCCCGTGTTCTTTTTTGCTATCTCTACTGAGAGATTGTGTTATATAGCAATCCTCGCATCAGTCGCAAAATCGAGCGAGACCAGAATCCTTGCAGTGCGAGCCAGAAAGCTCGCGTATAATGCAAGCAAATCATTTAGGATTGCTATAGCCCTCTTCTGTCACTCTGGGACAATAAAAATGAGAGCTAAAATTTTAACTGTAGATAGAGCGAGCCTTTGAGCGTTTATTTTCTAACAGAATGGCTGAAATCAAGATTTTTGGTAAAAGTCTGATGCTATCAGCATCCCAGATTATTTTATGCCGAAAGTGACAGAAGAGGGATATATAGCAATCCTAAATGATTTTAAAAATAGTACGCGAGCAAGATGCTCGCACTACAAGGATTCCGATCTCGCTCGATTTTGCGACAGATTTAGGACTGC
>NZ_JAUBRJ010000072.1:0-42178 GCF_036701805.1 Microcoleus sp. N3A4 | reverse complement strand
GCTCAAGCCCTACAATTAGCTTACCACAGCATTCGTGCCAAAGATAAAACCTTCAACCTTACCATTGAAACTGACTATGACAAATCAATTGAAGAACTAGATGTCGCCTTTTCTGACCTCAGCCGCGCCTTAATTAACATCATCGATAATGCTTGCTATGCCTCCCATATTAAACAATTTAAAATAACCGCAGATTTCAATCCAACAGTTTCTATCACCACTAAAAATCTAGGCACAACAATAGAAATCCGCATTCGTGATAACGGCATCGGCATTCCTAAAGAAAATCAACAAAAAATATTCCTCCCTTTCTTCACTACCAAGCCTCCCGGACAGGGGACAGGTTTAGGTTTATCCATCACTCACGATATCATTGTTGGACAACACAGAGGCAATTTGGAAGTGCAAACCGAAACCGGAAATTACACCGAATTTATCATTACTTTGCCCAAAAGTTAAATATCTTTGGCGCACGATAGAGGCGTTAAAACATTACATTAGTAACTTTACTAGAAGGTTTAAACCGCTTCTACACAAACCAAACCCACCTTTACGGGTTTAAATTATACAGTGAATTTTCAGTATATTCACTTAATTAAACGTAAAATACGGATGACTAAAAAGCTGATTGCATAAGTATTCTTCCTTCTTCCTGACTACATCCTCATTAATAAATTTAATCCTTTACAAATTTTAAACAACGCGCTATATTAAGCTAATGACCCTAGTTATTTCTACCATAGGATACAGAATAGCTTCCCATGACAGCCAAAATCCTAGTCGTCGATGATGAACAACTTTTAGAATACGTCATTCAACAAAGATTCCGGCAAAAAATTCGGGTCAAAGAAATTGAATTTGTCTTTGCTCACAATGGCAGAGAAGCCTTAGAAAAAATTGCTGAATCTCCACCATTCGATTTAGTGCTAACAGATATTAATATGCCCGAAATGGACGGGTTAACTTTACTAGAAAAACTCTCAGAAATCGACAATACATTAAAAACAGTCGTCATCTCCGCCTATGGAGATATGCAAAACATTAGAACTGCCATGAACCGGGGAGCTTTTGACTTTTTGACAAAACCTATTGATTTTCAGGATATGGAGATTACTATCCAAAGAGCCTTAGAGACTGTCAAACAAGTCAGACAAAATTTAATAGAACTCCAACAGGTGCAAACCCAACTCATTCAAAACGAAAAAATGGCTTCCGTCGGCCAGTTAGTTGCCGGAGTTGCCCACGAAATCAATAATCCCATCAGCTTCATTTTAGGAAACGTTGAACACGCCGAAAACTACTTTCAAGAATTGATAACTGCCCTCAACATTTATCAACAATATTGCTCCCTAAATAACCCCGAAGTCCAAGCCAAAATAGAAGCTCTCGATCTCCCTTTTATCTTAGAAGACTTGCCACAATTGCTCAATTCTATGAAAGAAGGAACTGAGCGTATTCTGGGAATCAGCATTTCTCTGAGAAATTTTTCCCGGGCAGATAGTACATCTAAAGTTCGTTTCAATATCCATGAAGGAATTGATAGTAGCCTATTAATTTTGAGACATCGGCTCAAAGCGGCTGACGGTAAACCAGAAATTCAAGTGATAAAAGACTACGGAGATTTCCCCCCATTAGAGAGTTACCCCGGACAGTTAAATCAGGTGTTTTTAAATATCCTTGCTAATGCCATTGACGCATTGGAAGAGTGGAATGCAGGGCGGAGCCGCGATGAAATTAAGGCGAATCCTAATAAAATTACGATTCGGACTTTCCTTACAGATGAGAGCGAAAAGATTATCAATGAGCGTTCAACTTCTCATGTTATAATTTCTATTGCTGACAATGGGATGGGAATGACTGAAGAAGTGAAACAGCGGGTATTTAACCACTTATTTACTACAAAATCTGTGGGTAAAGGGACGGGATTGGGTTTGTCAATTTCACGGTCTATTGTTGAAGAAAAACACGGGGGGTGGCTCAGTTGTAACTCTGCACCTGGAGAGGGAACTGAATTTATTATTGAAATTCCCACTTAAGGGCTGGGAACTGATAAAGTTATGAGTGCGAGCGTAAGAGTTAAATTCTAGAGACGTATTGCTTGGACATGGTGTCAACAATTGCCTAAAACCTTCTGTCTCTCTGGCTTGTATCCAAGTCTCGCTCCCCCTAAATCCTTAAAAAGGGAAGGGGGACTTTGAGTAGTCGAGTTCCCCCTGTTTAAGCCACGGCTG
Source organism: Microcoleus sp. N3A4 (assembly GCF_036701805.1). Lineage (NCBI taxonomy): Bacteria > Bacillati > Cyanobacteriota > Cyanophyceae > Oscillatoriales > Microcoleaceae > Microcoleus > Microcoleus sp. N3A4. The sequence continues at coordinate 39,947 of NZ_JAUBRJ010000072.1, read as the reverse complement.
ATTCATTGTCGTAAAACCTGCCAGGGGGTTTCAACCCCTGACTAATAGCTGAAGTCGTCTTCAGACGATTAACATACTATTTTTTAGTCGGTTTTAACCGACTTTAGCTATCTCGTCAAGGGCTTCAACCCCTATCGGACTCCTCATCACTCGTTTCTCAAAATTCTCCATCTCCTGGCTACTTGCTAACAAGAGCAATTCCATGACAGCTAAAATCTTAGTAATTGATGACGAACCACTTTTAGAATATGTAATCCTTCAGCTATTTCGGCATCAAATCAGCACTCAAGAATTTGAGTTTGATTTTGCAATTAATGGACTCCAAGCTTTAGATAAACTGCAAGCTGATGGCTCCTTTGACTTGGTGCTAACTGATATTAGTATGCCCGAAATGGACGGTTTAACTTTGCTACAGAACCTGCCAGCTATTGACCCAACGCTCAAAGCTGTAGTGATTTCAGCTTACGGGGATATGCCAAATATTAGGACAGCTATGAATCGGGGTGCTTTTGATTTTTTAACGAAGCCAATTGATTTTGATGACTTAAAAATTACAATTAATAAAACTTTAGACTTTGTGCGACTTGCTAGGGAAAAAGAGCAGCAACTTGCTGCAGCAAATGAACAAATCCGCTACCAAGCATTTTACGACGAGCTGACGGGTTTGCCTAACCGTAATTTGCTCTTAAAGGAGATGCGTAGCGGCATAAATACTATCAGAGAATCTGGTCATCTAGAAGCTATTTTATTTCTGGCTCTTAACCGCTATCAAATTGTTAAATATAGCTTAGGTCATTCTAGAGGAGAGCAGTTGCTAGTAGAAGTAGCGCGGCGGTTAGAGGCTTGCGCTCTGAATACGAATCTTATAGCAAGAGTGGGAGAAGATGAGTTTGCGATTTGGCTGGCAGATATTACTAATTCTCAGTTAGCTTTAGATGCAGCAGAACGCATTCGCCAAGCATTAGAACTGCCATCGAATTTGAATGGAACTGCGGTTTTTTCTAGTGTTAGTATTGGCATCGCTTTAGGTGCAATCGGCACAGAAGAGCCGGAAGATTTGCTGCGGGCGGCTGATGCGGCTAGACATGAGGCTTTTGTTCGGGGTGCTGGTAGCGCTGTTGTCTTTGATGTTGATATGCAGTCGCGAGCTTTAGAGCTACTCCAGTTAGAAACTGACTTGCAAAATGCAATTAAATTGCAACAATTTCACCTTAATTATCAGCCGATTGTATCTTTTGCAACGGGTCAGCTAGTGGGGTTTGAAGCGTTGGTAAGATGGCGGCATCCGACCCGCGGGTTGGTTTCTCCAAGCGAGTTTATTCCTGTGGCAGAAAGAACGGGTTTGATTGTGGCGCTAGGGGAGTGGGTACTGTCGGAAGCTGTGGCTTGTTTAAGTAAATGGCAGTTGCAATTCCCTGACTATTTGCCTTTGAATATGAGTGTGAATTTATCTGGGCTTCAACTATTTTCTCCTAATTTGTTACCACTGTTAGACTCACTGCTACGAATGCATAATTTGAAGGGCGAATTTTTGAAGTTAGAGATTACTGAGAGTGTTTTAATGGAGAATGCTGAGGCGGCGGCTGGGGTGCTAGAGCTATTGAAAGCTCGGCAAGTTAGGGTTTGTTTGGATGATTTCGGCACTGGTTATTCAAATTTATCTTACTTACAATTGCTACCGATCGATACTCTCAAAATTGACCGCTCTTTTGTTTGCTGCATGGAGGAAGGGGGGAAAAATTTAGCTTTGGTGGAGGCGATTTTAAATATTGCGAGTTCTTTGGAATTAGAAGCGATCGCGGAAGGGGTGGAGACGCAAGAGCAACTAATTATGCTCCGTTCTTTGGGATGCAATTCCTATCAAGGGTACTTTTTCTCGCGGCCTTTGGAGGAGGAAGGGGCTGTTGCTCTGTTGAGGGCTGCAACTCTCTTGAGCGATACTTAAACGGCGGATATTTCAAGGCAAACTCATATAGAACCCATTTGATATCTATTAGCGATCGCCCACAGCAGGCGATCGCCCACAGCAGGCGATCGCCCACAGCAGGCGATCGCCCCAAAAGCTCTTTTTTCAGGTCATCCGGTTTAAACTATAGCGGGCGAGAGATTTTCAAGTTGGTTGTCTCTCCTTACTGATATTGATGTAAAGTTACCATCAAAACACACTCTCTGGTCATGCCGTATTCTACCAATCTCACAGATTCAGAATGGGAAATTATCGAGCCCTTAGTCAATCAAATATTGCCACTTAAAAAGAAAACTTTACCCCCTAACTGGACTAAAATAGAAATCTTGAAAGGCATCGCCCGATCGACTCAAAATGGTTGCAATTGGGCAAACTTAAGTAGGTCGGTGCAAAAAAACAAAACTATATCATTATAGACGAAGCTTACAAATAGTGAAAAAATACGGAAAATAATCTCACAAACTGCATGAAAATAACTTCATTAAATAGACATCTGGGGAAAATAAAATATCGCACCCGGAACGATCGCCCCCACTGACGAGAGTTAAGCATTTGGACATAAAACCAGAGGTTTGAAACATACATTTTCGCCCCTCAGCGTACTCCTTACATCTCTCGCCCAAATATGACATTACCCGTTTCCCGCCGGTATACGCACAGTAAAAATAGACCCTTTCCCCTCCTCACTTTCTACCAAAATCTCGCCGCCCATCATCTGACAGTAGTGGCGGCTAATTGTCAGCCCCAATCCGGTGCCACCGTACTTGCGCGTCGCCGAACAATCAGCTTGCACAAAAGCTTCAAACAACTTGTGCTGTTGTTCCTCCGACATTCCAATTCCGGTATCTTTAACTCGAAAACAAATCCAATCCGACTGTTGACTATTCACCAGCGGACAAGCTAGGGTCAAAGAGCGAGCCTCATCCGCAGCCATTGAATTGTCAACACCCGATTGGTTAGCTGCATTCGATTCTCCCGTTCCCTCAATGCGGCTGACACTCACTTTCACCCTGCCGTTTTTGGTAAACTTAGCAGCATTGCTCAGCAGATTCAGCAGCACTTGCCGCACTTTCCCCAAATCTGCGTGCATTGTGCCTGCTGTTCGATCGCACTCTATTTCTAAAACATTGCCATTCTTTTCTACCGACAATTTCGTCGCAATCGCCACATTATCAACCAGGGATTCGATGTCAAACTCTTCGATGTTGAGTTTCATCCCCCCCGCTTGAATTTTCGACAAATCGAGGATATCGTTAACCAAAGATAGCAAGTGTGCACCGGCATTCTGAATCTTGTCTAAGTCGGGAACAAAATCCTCGCATCCCTGATCCACCGCATCTTCTAAAAGTAGTTGACTGTAGCCGATAATCGCGTTTAAAGGCGTCCGTAACTCGTGGCTCATATTTGCTAAAAACTGGCTTTTAGCAGTGCTAGCCGCTAAAGCCTCTTCCTTAGCTTGTTCCAATTCTTTTGTATGTTCCGAAACTCGCTCGATCAGGTGATTGAGAGACACAGCTAATGAGCCTATTTCGTCTTGTCCGGTGACGGGGGCTCGCAAATCAAAATTCGACTCGGCGGCCACTTGTTCGGCAACCTGAGTGACGCTGACGACAGGTTTGGCGATCGCCCGACTCGTCCGGTAAGCCACCATTCCAGCCACGGCTACCGACAGCAGCATACTAACTATAATTATGCTCTTTTCGATGCCTTGCGCGTCCTCCATCACTACACCGCCTTGCCACTCTTGCTGCTGGGCAATATCGAGGATTTTGCTCAATTCCTCTAGGCTGCTGTTGAGCTGTTTTACACCTTCTCCGCTTTCTGTCGCCAACAATTTTCTGGCCGACTCTATCTCCCGAGGTGACAGTTGCGATTGCTGGACTTGCTGCAAAGTTGACTTGAGAGTATCGGCGTAGGATTCTAAATTTTCCGTGCAATCTTGCAGTAAACTTTTCAGAATTTGCGGCTTTGCTGCCAGCCAAGCAGGTTGGCTGTCGGCAAACTTTTCTATACGCAACCGCAGGTTTTTTGCCTGAACAATACTGTTGAGAAACTGCTCTTCTTTCAGTTTCAGCTTAGCGGAATTATCTACAAAAGAATCTAGCTGCGCTCCCTGCAATTGTACCGCCAGCGCTGCCTCTTTAAAATTGCCTAGCAATTGTGCTTGTAGGTGAGCATCATTGAGTTGTTTTAATCCTTGTCCTTGGTGGTAGTCGGCAATCGCCAGTCCACTCAGGGAGCCAAAAAAGCCGATTCCTATTGCTAGTAAATACCCGCCGCCTATTTTTTGATGGATGGGCCAGCAGCCAATTTTAGATGGCAAGATTTTGCGGAGTCTCAAGGATGATATTTCTAAAAAATCTTGGCTGGATATTGTTTTTTGTGCGGTTTCTAGAGAACCGAATTTTTCAGAAATTAAGAGTGGCATCAGTTTACCTACCTTGCTATTTTTTGGGTTGAAATTTTGCGTTGCCACAGGTTTTTTCTGCGGGTTAAATGATTCTAACTCTGGGTTGAATTCGCCCTGGCATTCCCAAAAGGCAACCGATAAACTTGCTTCGTGTTCTGTTTTTTTTAGCAAGTTAATTTTTGACATATGCAACCCCTGTATTCTGTTAAAATCTACCACGCTCTTAAGTTCTCCAAATGGAAAAGCTTGTTTGTTTTCCAGTAGACATCTGCGAAAAAGCATCTGAAACTCTTGTCGAGTCAGAGAAGAAACTTAAATTCGGTTGATGTCTAATAGATAATTAGGCTGTTGAGGGCTGTTGCCAAATTACTTGTTCGACTCGTAAAAGTCTGCAGCAGGCAAAAGAAAGAAAAATTTATCCGGCAGTGAATTATCTCTGCATGGAATTTTACAGGCAGAAAATTCTGTCTGATACGTTTTGCCTGTGAGTGGCCCAAAGCCGATCTTGTCTGTTGACAATGCACCCGATTCCTCAGCTTTGGAGTGTTGCTGCCAGCAATGCGACGATTGCTTGACGATTTTTGTTGACCCTCTGACGACTTAGTACCACAGAATGTGACAAATGCGGCAGCCGATCGAACTTTTGCACCCTGGCGATCGACTTTTGGCATCGCTGCCCCCCAAAGACAAGTCTGAGGTGAAGTGTCGTTAATAGAGTATAACTGTAGGGCTTACGAAAAGAAACCCGGTTTCTGCGAGTCAATTATTGGCAATTGCGAGTTCTGGAGTGGCAGCGGCCAATTCGATCGCGAGTGCCAACTTACCGTCTCTACCCAAAGCTTCATCGGTCAAGTGCACCATCCAGCGATTCGGCTTCGCTTGGGGTCTGGCGGCGAGCACCAGGGCCCAAGCTTCCCGTTCTTTGCCGCGACCCAACAGCGCAGCACAAACAGTCAAAGCTGTTGCCGTTGAACGGCTGATGCCGCTTTGGCAGCAGATCAGCAAACTGCCTCCCTGCGACGACATTTTCAGGGCGAAGTCAATAATTTTCAGTACGTCATCAAGGGTAGGCAAGATTTGATCGGGGTCGTCAACGGGGGTGTCGAGGTCGTTAAACTCCAAGCACATTCGGTTCGGAATTTGATGAAAAGTTTTGGGTTCGGGCACGCCCGGACTGGCGATCGAGATCAGGTATTTGAGCTCGCGCCCTGCAGGCCGATCGACAATGTATTCGCTGGCTTCTGCTTCCGAAGCAATCAGGATTTTCGGCAGTTTTTCACCCGAGAAATCTGGGGAAGCTGAGATATCTAAATTAACAGTTTCTGCCTCAGTGCTGACATCCAGCAAGTATTGGGCTGCCAGCGCGCGAACGTCAGCAAATTCGCGGTTTAAAGCTGCTTCCAGAGCCAAAAGAGCAGCGGTCGAGCCAATTTGACCGAGGGATTTAACAGCATTGTGACGCACTCCAGAGGTTTCGTCCCCCAGCAGCCGCATCAAACCTGCCACAGCTTCCTCTGTCCCAATTTGCCCCAAAGCAGCAGCAACTCTCCACCGGACATAAGATTCGCTGTCGCCGATTGCCATCGCCAGTCCCGCTGTCACCATTTTTTGCAAGTTAGCATCTGAAGCTGTATTGATGTTCCCGAGGGCAACCGCCGCCCTGCCGCGCACGAAAATGTCTCGATCCGAGAGCGATCGCATTACCGCCACCGCAGCCACCTCGCTGCTGATTTCCCCCAAGGCAGAAACTGCACTGCCGCGCACGTCTGAGTCGTCATGGTTGAGGGCTTGCACCAGCCCGGCCACAGCCGTTTCCGTGCCGATTTGTCCCAAGGCCTCGGCGGCCCTCAAAGAAACTGCATAGGAGTCGGGATCGTCGTGAAGCAATTCTACTAAGCCGGGTACTGCCTCAGAATCGCCGATTTTCCCCAAAGCCGCCGCGGCCCTAGCGCGGACGATGTGATTTTCGTCTCTGAGGGCGTTCAGCAGCCCGGGAACTACTTCAGAGACGCCGATTTTCCCGCAGTTGACCGCCGCCCGCCAGCGCACCTCGGAGTCTTGGTGTTTGAGGGCTTTGAGCATTGCGGGCACGGCTGTTTTCGGGTTAATTTTGCCCAAGGCCCAAACAGCCCAGGCGCGCACCTTGGAGGCTTTGTGGTTGAGGGCTTTCAGCAGTGCTGCGGCTGCTGGTTTCGAGTCAATTTCTCCTAAAGCCCAAGCCGCCCAAGCTTGTATTTGGGAATCTTCGGATTCGAGCGATCGGACTAATTCAATTACTGCTGCTTCGGAACCGATTTTCCCGATCGCCCGAATGCAATTAAGGCGCACTGCGCTGTCTTTGTGGTTCAATGCGGCCGCCAGGATCGGAATTGCCCGATCGGAACTTGTGAGGGCCAGCAGTTGAATTTTGAGCAGCGGCGAAGTTGGGATTTTTTCGATTAATTTTATTGTCGCTGTTTGAAATTCTGGCTTTACCGTTCCTGCTAGCTTCGAGCCGAGTTTTAAATTTACTTTTAGAGCTAATTTTACTGCCCGCAAAGCCAGACTTTGCTGTTCTACTTGCGGCAATATTGTCGCCAAGGTGTGCATCCCTTGTTTTTGTTTCAAATATTTTTGATGAAATTGAGCATCGCTGAGCTCGGGTAGCTGTTGGATGAGTGTTGCTGCTGAGTTCACTGATTTATCCTAATATTTTGGCGAGCGCTTGAGATTGCTCTTTATAAACTGTCTGTGTTAAAAAAATATGGCGCATACAAAACTCTACTTCTAAAAAAGCTTGCACCATTTCTAAAATATGTCCGATTTCACTATTTTTGCAACTCCCCAATTATTAATTATCGGGTTTGTTTGGGCCATCAGCTTGACAATTAGTTGCGCTTGCTGCTTGGCATCGCTGCGCTTTTAACTGGACTAGCTCTGCTATATCATTTTATACTCACATCTTGCACGATTGTCAGCAACAGGCAAGATGCCTGTTCCACAATAAAATTCACCGTTGGTGGAACAGGCATCTTGCCTGTTAATCAAAGCTTATTGAGAATGGTGCAACATCTTATTTTATACCAACTTGGCTGGAAATAGCGATCGGCTCGGTTGAACGCAGCGAACCGGAAACAGCTTGATTCCGGGACAGTCTCTCAACGAGCATAGGGCCCATTTTTCAAAACCTCAGCCAAAGCGTTACCGTTATCTCGCAAACCTTCGTAAAAAAACATCACTTCTCCTTGAATGCCGCGAGAGCGGTTGTAAGCAATTACTTGCAACAACAGCTCGGGATTGATGCTATAATTGGTGCCTCGATTCGTCAACAAAATACCGGGTGACACGCACTGTACTTGTTCGCCGCTAAGCTGTCCCCCAATCAGCCGATCGACCAATTGTTTGTAAGCGTTAAAATCGCGGCGGTAAAACTGCGGGTGAAGCAGATCGACCAAGTTTTTGTCAACCCAAGATTTAGAATCTTGCAAATATTCCAGCAGTCCCCACTCATAAGGATTCGGCGACATCGACAGCAACAAATCAGGATTAATAGCTTTCAGTTCTCGGTGTATGCGAGCCACAAACTCAGTAATAATATCAGCACGCCAGTGCAACCAGTGTTGCTCTCTAGGATTCGCCGGCGGTTCTCTGCCGCATTCTTCTCGGTAGCGTTTAATCGTTTTTTCGTCGTAACCGCCTTCTACCGGAAGCGCAATGCGATCGTCTCCTTGAACGCCGTTTACCGGATAATTCTGAGCCACTTCCAGCATCAAACCCAGCAAAAAGTCTTGCACTTCCGGGTCGAGAGAATTCATCCACTCAAAATTGTTTTTTTTCAGCAAATTTCCGGTGCGATCGCGCGCCGCCCACTCTGGTTTCTTCGCCAGCAAATGACCGCCGTTGAGATTGTAAGAACTCACAAACCCGTATTCAAAGCAAGGAATCACTTTTAAACCAACTCTATTTGCCTCAACAATTAATTCTGCCAAAGGGTCGCGACCTTGATAGCGCGAGTCAATTTCTGCCCCAAATTGTTCGCGCATAATTTGAGAAGGATAAGCCGTAAAACCCTTGCTCCAAACTACAGGAAAAACTGTATTAAATCCCGTATCGGCGAGAAAGTCCATTGCCTCAGCAATTCGCTGTTTTGAGGTGAGGACTTTACAGTCAGTGTTAGGTATCCAAACGCCGCGAATGCCACCAGCATTGTCAGCCGCTAACGAACTTGGCAGCCCAGAGGGATTTGGCGCCGAAAATCCAGTCGCCAACCGCTGTTGGAGCGAAGAAGCCAAACTGCGAATTGCTGATTGGAAAGGTGGAAAAAATGGCATTTATTTATTCTATTTTTGTTGTAATGTGTGCAGTACGCACGCTACGTTATTAATTTGTAGCACCCGATATTATTTATGGATCAGGTGCGCCGAAGCACACCCGATATTATTTATGGATCAGGTGCGCGGTGCACGCCCTACCTTGATTCGCAGCACCCGATATTATTATGGATAAGGGGCGCAGAGCACGCCCCAAAATTGTACTATCCAGCTACTCCAGACAACTTCTGGCTCAAAGCTTCTTTCAAAAGTTCCGCCTTATCAGTTTCCTCCCAAGGCAAATCTAAATCAGTGCGTCCGAAGTGACCGTAAGCCGCCACATCTTGATAGAAACGGCCGCCTCTTTCAGCAGGCAAATTCTGCAAGTTAAATGCCTGAATGATTCCCGCAGGACGCAGTTCAAAATGCTGCTTCACAACTTCTAAAAGGCGATCGTCATCAACTTTCCCAGTGCCAAAAGTTTCGATCGTGATGCTGACCGGCCGCGCCACGCCGATCGCATAACTCAACTGCATTTCGCACTTGTCGGCCAAACCTGCCGCCACGATATTTTTAGCAACATAACGGCAAGCATAAGCCGCGCTGCGGTCTACCTTGGTGGGGTCTTTCCCAGAAAAAGCGCCGCCGCCGTGGCGGGAATAGCCGCCGTAAGTATCCACAATAATTTTGCGGCCCGTCAAACCCGAATCCCCTTGAGGCCCGCCGACCACAAATTTGCCGGTGGGGTTGACAAGGAAGCGAGTTTCTGCATCCGGCTTCACGCTAATATCAGCAAACACGGGTTGGACGACTGCAGCCCAAAGGTCTTCTTTGATTTTGGCTTGAACTGCGGCTGTTTCTGTGATGTCGCCGATCGTTTCGGTATGCTGGGTAGAAATTAAGATCGTATCGATGCCAACAGGTTTCCCGTCCTCGTACATTACCGTAACTTGGCTTTTGCCGTCGGGACGCAGGTAAGATAACTGACCGGTTTTGCGGACTGCGGCCAGTTGACGGCAAATCCGGTGCGCTAGACTGATCGGCAGAGGCATCAATTCCGGCGTTTCGTTGCAAGCAAAGCCGAACATCAAGCCTTGGTCGCCAGCTCCAATGGCGTCTAATTCCTCTTCACTCGATTGTTCCCGGCTTTCGTGGGCTGTATTCACCCCTTGAGCAATATCGGGAGACTGAGAATCAAGAGCCACCAACACCGAGCAGCTATTGGCAGAAAAGCCGTTGTCAGCGTGGATGTAGCCAATATCGGCTATTTTTTTCCGGGCTAATTCTATGTAATTTACTTGAGCTTTAGTGGTAATTTCGCCCGTCAGCAGCATTAAGCCGGTGTTGACGACAACTTCGGCTGCGACGCGGCTTTTGGGGTCTTCAGTCAGTAAGGCATCTAAAATCGTATCTGAAATTTGATCGCAGATTTTATCGGGATGGCCTTCAGTGACCGATTCAGAGGTAAACAGGTAGCGGCGTGACAATGATTATTTCTCCTTGAATGGGGGCTCTTTCTGCGCCACATCGGCGACCGACGAGTTATTTTTCAGGTAAAGCCAAGAATCATCGCGTCTGGGCTGCCGTCGAAGTTTTGTCGGTCTGCAGAAGTGTTGAAGCAGGGTTTGAGATTGGGTAAAGTGACACTACTATAGCAAAGTCAGTTCCGCGAAGTCGCTAAAAACTTAGATTTTGTAGGATTATCAATAAGTCTTTGACACCGCTGCTTTACCCCCTAACGTGAAAAGGTAATATACAGTCAGGGTATCGCCTTGCACGATGACTATGCCAGGACTCCAAAAATCACCAAACTCGATCCAAACAGTTGCCGACCTAGAATTTCCCGGCGGCCCAATACCGCTTGACTCTCCATTTTATATCGATCGCTCAGGGGCCGAAGCCCAGGCCTGTGCAGAAATTAGCAAACCCGGAGGCCTCGTTCGCATTAAAGCTCCAAAAAAAATGGGTAAAAGTTCTCTGATGCTGCGGATAATTCACGGGGCGACTGTGCGGGGATACGCCACTGTCACGGTAGATTTTCAGCAGGCCGATGAAGCAATTTTTGCTAGCTTAGATAAATTTTTGCGCTGGCTTTGTCTCAATGCTGCGAGGCAACTCAAACTAGAACCACATCTCGATGATTTTTGGGATGAAGATATGGGCAGCAAGGTAAGCTGCACTATTTATCTTGAAAACTATTTGCTCGAACAAATAAATAGTCCTCTTCTCTTGGTACTCAATGAAGTAAATCGAGTATTTGAACGCCCCTATATTGCTAAAGAATTCCTGCCGCTGCTGCGTTCTTGGTACGAACAATCTCGACAATTTGAAACTTGGAAAAAACTCCGCATAGCAGTAATTCACTCGACAAAAATCAATATTGTTTTGAGTATCAATCAATCTCCATTCAATGTAGGGCTGCCAATTCAACTGTCAGAGTTTACTGCTGAACAAGTGCAAGAGTTGGCGAGGCGACACGGACTGGAATGGAGCGACAGCTATCCCGTTGGGCAATTAATGAACATGGTAGGGGGACATCCTTATTTAGTGCATTTAGCTCTCTATCACCTGGCAATTTCGGTACAAAATCGCCTGCCTGGGTGGGTAAATGATGGAGGTAAGGATCGGGCACAAGTTGAGTTAGAGCAACTGTTAAAAGCGGCTCCTACTCAAACCGGAATTTATAGCGACTATCTGCGAAATCACTCGTTCTTCCTCCAACAGCAGCCGAAACTAGCCTGCGCGCTCCAAAAGGTTGTTGCTGCTGAAAATAGCATTTGTCTAGAACCTTTAATCGCATATCAGTTAGAGAGTATGGGACTGGTAAAATTAGAGGGAAATAACTGTAGCGTGTCTTGTAAATTATATCGCTTGTATTTTCAATGGCAAAATTTGTGCGAGGACAATTTGTCGGTGGTTGGTTTTGAGGAGTTGCAGCAAGAAAATGAAAGGCTACAAGCTTTGGTGAATGTGGATGAACTTACTCAAATTGGCAATAGACGGTACTTCGACAGTTGTCTGCGAGCTGAATGGAAGCACATGGATCGCAGGGGTTCTCCTATATCTTTAATTTTGTGCGATATTGATTATTTCAAAATTTATAATGACACCTATGGACATCAAGGCGGAGATGATTGTTTGCGATCGGTAGCTCAGGCAATTAGCCGATCGCTCAAGCCTCCTGCTGAGTTAGCTGCTCGCTACGGGGGCGAGGAGTTTGCTGTGATTTTACCTGAAACTGATGCGTCGGCGGCTCTGGTTGTTGCTGAAAAAATTAGAGCGCAAATTAAAGCTTTGAATATTGTTTTTAATCCTGCGATAGTTGACTGTTTGCCTAATTCTGTGCTAACGATTAGTTTGGGAATTGCCAGTGTGATTCCGGGGCCGGAAAATGATGTGGCAACGCTGGTACTGGCGGCTGATGAGGCTCTTTACTACTCGAAAAGACAGGGGCGCGATCGGGCTACTCTCAGTATGCTTTTAAATTTTAGATTTGCCCCTGTTAATTAGATCCAGGGCGACGGTAAGTCGCTCACCAACGCGATCGCACGTACAAAGCCTGCAGAGGCAGACTGTAGAGTAAAGAATAGTGGAAAACGGGATTTGGTGTTAATAACGTGGGATAGTTCGATCGACCACCATTGAGTAAGCATCGATGCCGCCAACGATATTTTTAACGTTGGTAAATCCTCGTCGATCGGTCAACCACTGGCACATTTGAGCCGATCGCACTCCGTGATGGCACAGAACTAGGGTTTCCGTGTCGCGATCGAGTCGATCGTCAATTTCACCAGACCATTCGGCAAACTCGCTCAGCGGAAAAGCTACAAATCCCGGCAGCGCAGCAAGCTCAATTTCGTAGGGTTCCCGCACGTCTACAAGCTGCAATTGCTCAGCATTGCTTTCGGCTAATTGGCGACCTAATTCTTCGACTGTAATTTCAGCAAAAGTTTCTGACATTTGATTAGAAGGAAGAAGTCAGTTGGCAGTTGGCAGTTGGCAGTTGGCAGTTGGCAGTTGGCAGTTGGCGGTTGGCAGTTGGCAGTAGCTAATAGCTGTGGAATAACAAATAACAACTAACAAATAACAACTAACAACTAACAACTAACAACTGACAACTAACAACTGACAAATTAATTGAGCCTCGAAGGCGGTGAAATTAGCTCCACAGGAGGAGTAGGTGCAGGACGCCCGTCCAACTGGCTCACGCTGTCCCTCGGGTCAAGACAAGTGGCGATTAACCTGTCAGTGGGAAATTCGAGCCTGCCGCTCAAACCGACTACGCATTCAGCAAACTGTTGTGGCAATAAACTGCGGCGACACCCATCGAGCACTAACAGGGGAGCCGCAGGTTGAGTTCGAGTTTTGCCGTTAATATTCACTACGCAAGTAGCCAATTCGGCGGGACGCCTCACCCGCCGACAGCTAGAGAGCGCTTCGGTACCAGCAATATTGGTTTTGCGGTTGATTTGGAGGGCGCATTTAGATATGTCGCGGGGGTGGAGCGCGTCAGCACAAGCGGCGGCGGCGGCCTCGGCCCCCACTCCGGCTTCGATTAGTTCCAGAGCGCAGACGCGATAGGGATTCCTATTGCGAGGGAATCTAATCGTGATGGCTGATGCTGGCGAGATTGGCAGTGCACTCGCCAACAAACCTAGTGCTGCTAGCTGCGTGCCGAAAGCCAACATCCAGCGCCCGGTAAGGCTTGAGCCTGTCGGTGCTGGCTTTGGGGAAGAAGTGCGGGAAAATTTGCGGTTGTGCATGGCAGATCGAGTAGTGAGTTTTTTGGCTGATTGGGGCGATCGATCGATCGGCTTTTCCTTCAGAATTTACCGCACATAATGGATCGCGCTGCGGTCGATCGTTTTTTTATCGAGCTTTGTTGGAATTTTGACCATTACAAACATATAATATAGAGTCTGCATAAAATTGCATACAGAGATTAGAGAGGAAAATAAATGTCTCGATATCGAGGCCCCCGATTGAGAATCGTCCGTCGTCTGAAAGAGTTGCCGGGTCTAACCCGCAAAACCCCCAGACGAGATTATCCGCCCGGACAGCACGGTCAAAACCGCAAAAAGCTCTCTGAGTATGCGGTTCGTTTGCAAGAAAAGCAAAAACTCCGTTTCAATTACGGTGTGACGGAACGCCAACTGCTCCGTTACGTCCGCAAAGCCCGCCGTGTCACGGGCTCCACAGGTCAAGTGTTACTGCAATTTTTGGAAATGCGCTTGGACAATACTGTGTTTCGGATGGGAATGGCTCCAACCATTCCGTCCGCTAGACAATTGGTAAATCACGGTCACATAACAGTCAATGACCGCGAAGTCAATATCGCAAGCTATCAGTGCAAGCCTGGTGATGTGGTTGCGGTGAAAAATAGAGAGCGATCGCGCACAATGGTAGAAGCTAATCTCAAAGACCCAGGCTTGGCTCACTTGCCCAATCACTTGGAATTTGACAAGCAAAAACTGATTGGCAAAGTTAACGGCGTTATCGAACGCGAGTGGATTGCTCTTCAGATTAACGAACTGCTAGTGGTGGAATACTACTCACGGCAAGCCTAAGTTATTAGTCATCAGTCGCTGGTCATCAGTCATCAGTTGGTTGAAGGTGGAATTATTAAAGCGTATTCCAGGTTTATAAAGTAGGGACACGGCATTGCCGTGTATTCCAGGTTTATAAAGTAGGGACACGGCATTGCCGTGTCCCTACGGGGATTAATCAATTTCTACTGACACAAAACTGAGGACTGAGGACTGAGGACTAAGAATTAATAATTTTCAACACTCCCACCCCCTAAAAAGGGATGGGATTTTTTGAAGGTTTCGCTTGTTAACTTCCTTGAGTTGCGATTTGCTCGGACGACACCTGGCTGATGGCATTAAATGATGTCCCCGCCTCAAATTATTCCCTTAAAATGTTTCTTCTCCTGTTGGTTCTTGGTGGACGAGACCTCGCTTTTGAAGGCGATAATTCGCTACAACGGGATAAACAACACCGCGTATCCGATTGATCGCACCTACTGGACGATGAACTGCTAAGCCGTTCCAAGGAGAGAATCGCAGGTTTTCGTTGAAATCAGATTGTTTTTCATAATCAATTATCTGATGCTTGACGGTGAGACGACCTACTTTCAAGAAGGGCGATTCCTGTTCTTTCCAGACATTGATGCCATCGTCGATCGGCATTTTTAGGCTGGTTTGGAACTGGATGCCAAAATCCCACCAGTATTGGGCATCAGGTTTCGCCAAGGCTTGAATTAGATCGTTCCGATAATAATTGTCTGGTTTATTGGGATCTAAACCCAAGGCTTTAGCGCGATCGACAAAAGGAATTTTAGGAATTCCCGGTCGAGATTGTTCTGGAATTATCTCGTGCGGTGGTTTGCATGAAACTGGAGTAAACCCGTACTTAATTACAGCAGGATATTCGACAGGAACTAGACCAGGCTGGGAGGGATCGAAATCGGGATAGAGACCCAAAGCAGATGGTGAACCGCTCCAATATTTGGCTGTTAGCAAACTCTTCGGAGTCCGGCTACCCGTAAGCGTCGAGACCGCTAGAAAGTGTCTGGGATGTCGTATTAGCCACTTTTTCAATGTCTCTGGTGATTCAACCAGAGCAGAAAAAAAGCCGTAGTAGTCTTTGATGGTTTGACTCACAAATATCTCTGAATTGTGAACAATGATGTCCTGGGTTTTTGACTCGTGGCTTTGCGCCAGTCGTTCCCCTTCCACCCCCATCACTTTCAGTGATATTGAGCGCGAATCTTTGGCGTAATCATTGTATACTTTGGTAGCCCCGTTAGCAAATCGCAACCAAACAGGATATTCTTTAGGTTTTGCCAGCAAACCTTGCTTAAGGGAAATCGCATTCAGTTGCGAAGAAGTTAACGAAGCGTGTTTGCCCAATTCCCGTTTAATCGCTGCCTCATCAAAGTCAAAAATTTCCAGAGTTCCTTTAACGCACGCATGAGTTTTGGCGTGAGTATCTCGCAGCGCCCGCTCCTTATCCCCGTAAAGATTATCCATCCGAAGCTTGGCCTGCTCAACCAAAAGATCGTAGTATTTGCGTTCGTCCTGTTCGGGATATTCGGTAAATAACTTCTTGTTCATAAAAAACCTTTGCAAAGCTGATTGTGGTGCTAATGGTTTGCATTTTCCCCTCTCTAATACCAATTCTCCCAAGTCTTGCAACAATCATGAGTGTTGGGCGAGGTGCAACGGAGGGTTGTTTACGCTCACCCTGTTTGTAAGGTGCGTCGCTACGAGATTGTCGCTCTTTTTTAGGATTTAAAAGCGACGCACCCTACAGCTACTGTTGCAAGGCTCTAAGCTGGTTTCCAACCCTCATTATAAAAAGAAACTTTGTACTCTTTACCGCGAGGAACATTACGGTTCAGCACCTGCGAGAGGGTCTTGGTATTCCTAATCTCTTCCCAGCCTACAGGTGAAAAAGTTTCTGGATTGAAGACATTTTCGGCTAATAGAGGATTGGTGAAAGCTTGAGAAAAGGCATCAATTCCTATCAGTCGTCCGACTAAAGGAGGTAAAGCTGAATTTGGTCGCAGATCTTCTGCGTAGAGCCCCACATACAACTCAATGTTGTCTACGTGACCGTACAATCGTTTCAATTCTTTTTGGACATCTTCATCGGCAGTAATTTGATTGAAATCTGTAACCCGTGGATACTTACACAATTCGCGGTAATCGTTGTAGCTTCTTAATTTCGCCGCACGACCTACACGAATGCTGGCTGTCTCGGTTGGTATTAGGAACTCAGGCGTATTGAATAAACTCAATTGCGCTGCTGGTTGGGAACAAGCTTCTTCAAACATAGCTCCCAAACCCTTGTTGATAATCATATCATTGTTCCACATCGTCTCCGGCACAGACATTTCTTTCCCGTCATGGATTATCTTATCTGGCAGCATACTATGCCAACGGTAAACTAAAGTAAATTCTACCGTCATCCAATTGGTGCGATACCATTTTTCATCATTAAATGCTGGGGGATCGGTGAAGAATTGGAAGTGATAGGGAGTAATGTGGTTGATATAATCCTCTAGCACAATTTTGAGAAACTCCGCCATCACGATATTTCTGGCGGTTTGGAAAAGGCGTTCATCATCCCAAGTTGGATAGTTCTTTGCCAAGAGGTCGCACACGCGATTATGTTCTCTTAAGCTAAGAACGTTGAGCATTACATAGCCAACTTGCACATTAACACGCTCTAACTCTATCCCCATTACAAATAATTTTTGTCTCTTTTCATAGGGTAGTTTATCCGACTTTTTCTCGTCGAATTCACCGACTATTTGATGGGGAATTCCTTTGAATTCTTCCTTGGGCTGTCCGTTCTCATCATAGTAAAAAGGAGGATATTCTTCGCCATTAATAATTTGGCTTTTTAGCTTCCCTCCTTCATGAGACCTCAGTATGTGAGTAATATTGGCGTTCAACCCATAGACGTTACACAGATCGATTTGGTGGTTGGAGCTATTTTTGCGGTGATCCAGTCGATCTGTTCGCAGGAAACTGTCGGTAAACCATTGCACGAAATAGGGGAAAATAAGAGAGGATTTGGCCGAATATTTCGTCTTCCCTTTTTTGCGGTACAAAACCTCCAAATCCTTAAGAGCCGGGAAATTTTTTTCAAAATTCTCTGTGGGGTTCAAATTAACCCCAATGTAATTTTTATCCGTTAAGGGCTTCCAATCAGTAGGCGGTAGTTGGAGTCCGGAATAAGTGCGATCGTTTAATGACTCCCAAGAGGTGTAGGGAGACATGGTACTAAACGGATAGGGGCGAGTTGGAATTTTTAGAATGGCATTGTTAATCAGAGTTTTGTTCACTTTTTTGCTAAGCCCCTCGTTCTTTTGAATGAAGTTCCAAAGCGGTTTCAAGTTAGTTAAAAGGAAAGTCTCGATCTTGTTTTTCAGCCCGTCTCTTGATGTGTCTCTTGTTGAAGACATAATGGTTTTTCCTTTGAGTTATTGTAGATTCGATGGATTGCAAAGCCTTAATTCCGGGATTTTGATCGAGTCTTCTGTGCCTCTTCAATTTGATTTATGTTTGGATAAAATCTTTTCTAGATTCTTGGGGCGGTAGTCCTTTCGGCTTTCCAAACGCTTGAGCGTGCTTTCATGAAGCTCCTCAATAGCATCGCCCACCTCGCGGAACTTAATTCCTGCCAATTTGAAGAACCCAGGATCGTTTTTAAAATCAATCTCATAATTAGGATTGATACCTGTGGGAATGACACTGGGATCGAATTCAAGCCCCAATCCAAGCTTACCGGTTGAATCCAACATCCACTGCAAGGCAGCATCTGATAAACCGCTGTATTCTTTGGTTCCACCGCCGATGCAGATATGGGAGCCGGGAAACCAAACTTGAATAACCCGCTGGTTCTCAACATCAGGATTTTTCTTCATAGGGGTAACATCAAAGATTTCGCGAATTTCGTCGATCGCCACGGCGTGCAACGCATTCTGAACCAACTTATTTAAAGTGGTGTCGTGGAATCTGTACCTCTTATTGAGCTGTTCGCGATATTTCCTGAAGGCGGGTAGAGTAGGAATACCGAGGGCTCCAACGGTGTCGAAACAACCAAGCAAGGTAATCGGGACGCGCTCGCCGTAATCTTCGCGGTAATTGGCTGCTACCCGATCCTTTGGTTTAATGTCTCGGGTACGGTAAAGCTCGTAAGCTTCTGAGGCCCTGGTAATATGAGGGCGGTCTAGGAGACCGGAGCAATAAATCATCCCCGTGAGACTCCTGACTGTGTAAGCACCGCGACTGAACCCGAATAGATATATTTCGTCACCAGGCTCGTAGTTGAGACAAAGAAAACGATAGGCATCTTGTATATTTTTATCGATTCCCAGTCCAGTGGCTCCGCCCAAAATCTTGTTAGTATCCGATCCAACTCCCTCGTCATAAAACACGATCTGCGGAACCCCGTCACTGCCACTCGATTTCACTGCTTGGGCAAGCTTAATCACATTACTTGGGTAACTACTGTTTAGTTGTTGCCAAGTTCCATCACAGCAAACGATCAGACGTTTCATTTTTACATTCTCTCCTTGAATCTGAGATTCGCTAGCGAGCTGTCATTGGTCATCGGTTACTTGAGATCGCCAATTCCCGTTTTTCGATCGCCTGATACGATCCATGCTAATTTTTTGCTTTAAATTTTGCGATCTGGCTGGGGAATCTTTAGCTATTTCCCTTCTCAGGATATTAGTCTCAAAACACCATCTAGTCTAGTTTGTTGTATTAAAATGTCAATTTTATTTATATTTCTTAACTTAAATTCTTCAGAGCGTGAAATCGTAGGTTTGGTTCTTCTGAAAAAATCCTCGATTGTCCCTGTTTCGCAATTGAGGGGAAAAATACAAACCCCTCCCTAACTTGCGAGTTACTCCCGGATCTCGATTTAACTATGCTGGCTGAATACGTACAGCATCCCAACCCGCTTTTAGCAGTTAAATAAAGAGTTTCGCCAACAAATTCGGGGGGAAACCAAGTGAACTGCGGCGTTGCTGGATTGAGGTATGATATCAATTCCGGTTACACCGGACTGACTGTTGACTGTTGACTGTTGACTGTTGACTGTTGACTGTTGACTGTTGACTGTTAACTGTTGACTGTTGACTGTTGACTGTTGACTGTTGACTGTTGACTGTTGACTGTTGACTGTTAACTGTTGACTGTTGACTGTTGACTGTTGACTGTTAACTGTTAAAAATCTAAAATCGGTTGACTGTTGACTGTTAAAAATCTAAAATCTAAAATCTAAAATCTAAAATCGGTTGACTGTTGACTCGATTTTATGATTCCGATGCAACCGGAAACGATATGATAAGTGCGATCGTCGCGCGTGAGAATACTACTTGATTGCAATGATTCATTGAAGAGTGCAATGATTTATTAAATATGGAATGGGAACTTCCGATAATTTGAGAAGGGTGAATTAGTAGACGAATTAAATAAACATAAACGCCGAAATAGTTAACCCTCAAGATTGTTTTTGGGCTAACAAACGCGATCGAATAATGCCGATCTCAGGTTGAATGCCAAAGAAACCCGGTTTCTTTGGAAAATCTGGTTGGGCGACGAGAAATCTGTGAAGAAACCGGGTTTCTGACCCCGCGCGCGGAGCTTCCTATTAAACTAAACTACGATCGCATCGCCTGTTTTTGCTCGGCCTTCAAATCGCGGTTGCTAGCAGCCGCCAACTCCGCGTCCAACAGCGTCTTACCAGTCGCAGCCAAATACACATCATCTAAACTCGGCCGAGATTGAGCAATCCCAAAAGTAGGCAATCCCGCATTTTTTAAAGCTTGCTGAATAGTCACTAGCGCATCGCTTTGCGGTGTTACTACTAAATTGAGAGAATTTCCTTGAGCGGTATTGACAATTACTTCCTGCACAAAAGGCAGAGATTGCATTAAAGCTCGGGCTTTTTGGGCTTCTTCGATCGGCGAAAACTCCCGAATCCGCAAAGTCACCCGATCGCCCCCAACCCGATTTTTCAACTCCTCCGGCGTGCCCTGTGCAATTACTGTACCCTTGTCAATAATCGCCACGCGATCGGCCAAAGCGTCAACTTCTTCGAGATAGTGGCTGGTAATCAACACCGTCGTACCTTCCTCCCGCAACCGGCGCAGGAAATCCCACACCACCACCCGACTTTCAATATCCAGCCCGACTGTCGGTTCGTCTAACACCAAAACATCAGGCTGGTGCAGCAATCCAGCAGCCAAATCCAAACGCTTGCGGATACCGCCAGAATAAGTACCCGTCTTTTTATTTTCCCACTCCTCCAAACCGAGGAGTTTCACCATTTCGTCAATCCGCCCTTTAATCGTAGGGCGCGGCAAATGGTAAAGCGCTGCTTGCAGTTGCAGGAGTTCCCGCCCCGTCAGCACCTTATCGAGAGCGACTTCTTGGGCGACGTAGCCGAGTTTCTGTCTGGCAATTCTCGGCTGGCTGACAGCAGAAATACCAGACACTTCAATGCGTCCGCTATCGGGTGCACTCAAAGTACAAAGTACCCGCAGGGTTGTGGTTTTGCCTGCACCGTTGGGGCCTAGCAAACCAAATATTTCCCCCGGTTCTACCTTGAAGGAAACATCTTTAACGGCTTCTACAGTGCCGTAGCGTTTCTGAAGATTTTCAATTAAAACGGCGGGAGCCATATATTTTGGGGATGAACTGGTTGTTAATATTTTGACACTTCCGGGCTCAAATTGCCGGAATGTTCGATCGACCAATGCGACTGGCTGTGCTTGTAACGATCGGACAACCCTCCTCAACCGGAAACTGCTTACAGCATATTCCATGTATGTGCGGTACACACAATCTTGAGATCGCCCGTGTAAGGTGCGTCGCCCACGGGGGATCTGCAAGTTTTATCAAATATGAAGCAGCGACGCACCCTACTGATTAACACCACATAATATAGGTGCTACTGTACTTCATGAACCACCGAATATGCTGTATAGTTTTGATTCTTAATACCAGTTTAAAAAATATCAACTTTATAGCGGTTCCCAACCCTGATATTCATCAGTATTTCCCAATCTCAAATTTCAAATTTCAAATCCACAAAATTATGAGTTTTGAGTTAATTATAACTTCTCAGTTAGCAACTCAAAACTCACAATTTTTAAACAACAAGTAGAGATGCACCTGAAAGCTGTTCTTTTATAATTATCTCTACCTATAAGCCGATCTGGGTCGCGATTTTAATAATTAATACTGCTCTCAAACACATCGAACTGTCGAGCCAAGTATTAAACATGAAAAACTTGGGCAGGTAGCAAGTTCTACTTTTCATTCTCCTGAATGGAGTTGGCTGCCGCGTCTTTAATCGACAATTTTTACCCAACCGCGGCGCACGTTGTACAGCAGTCGGTTGATGATGGCATACTCATCTTCATTCAGCGTTCTTTCTAAAAGTGCGGATCTGAGCTGTCTCCGGTCGTGCCGAGTGACGACGCTGGAGAACATGACCTGACCAAATAACTCTTCGAGCGTCATTTGAGAGACTGACATGATAAACCTCCTAATTGATTGAGACAGTTGACACTCTCAGGTCTAAAGATACCCTCGATTCTTCATTCAACGAACTGACTTGCTTGCGACTGGATGACTCCTGTCTAAGTAGAGGTAAATTCTCCTGAAGCGTAAATTCCGGTATGCCTTACCGTACTTAATTAGTTATTGACCATAAGTTAGGTTTTGTTCGGATGCGAGCTTCCTAAACTGCAACACCTATCGGTGTGACGGATCGCTTAACTAATCTAGTTAAGTTTTTACGTTGTTTAGTTAAACTCAATTTTATATCGATAACGATCGTACCACACCCAGCATCAGACCGAGCAAAAAGAATACTCTTGACTAAAGTTCATTTAGTCGCTGGGAATCCGGATCGGATCGGGAGGCAATGTTTTCAATCTCCCAGAATATTTTTATAAACTTTTCAGAGGCTGATTGTAATTCTATTATCCTCTCTGCGAGCGCCGATTTATGCGATCGAAAACATTGACACGGTGTGATTTTTGGGCTACAAATCTGTGACCGAGACTTTGACGCCAAGTGACTCGGATCTTGTAAATTTGTGATGCTTGTCACTGAAGTCAGAAGGAAGAGGGAAAAAGGCCATCAAGGCGATCGCCAAATCTAAGTTTCGCCGATCGCCCTCAAAAGCTCTCAATTCCGTCCTAATTGCTTCTCAACCTCATTTTCCCCTATGCCAATTTTCCAGCTAATTGAGGCATCGCTCAATAGTGGCCACAACCGACTCGGCCAACTCTTTGAGCGCGTAACCCCCCTCCAAACCAAAGGCGATGCGGCGGGTGATTTGCAGGCAGTATCCGGTGAAAGTACCAAAATCTGACGGCGCCAGAGTCATGCTCGCCAGCGGATCGGACGCAGTAGCGTCGTAACCGGCGCTGACAATCAACAAATCCGGTTCAAAGTTCGACAAAAACGGTACGACAAGAGATTCAAAGGCGCTCAGGTATTCAGCTATGCCGCCGCCCGGATACAGGGGAATGTTCAGCACGTTGTCGTAGGCCCCGCGCTCGTCGGCATCTCCCGTTCCCGGATAGCACGGAGATTGGTGCAGGGAACAGTAGGCAATTTGCCTGTTGTTTTCCACCAAAGATTGAGTGCCGTTGCCGTGGTGCACGTCCCAGTCAAGGACGGCGACTCGGTTGATTCCCGGCTGTTCTAGGGCGTAGTTCGCTGCGATCGCAGCATTGGAAAACAAGCAAAATCCCATCGCGCGGGCATTTTCGGCGTGGTGTCCCGGCGGCCTGGCCAGCACGAAAGCTGGTTCTCCCGCAGCCAGCACTCGATCGACCCCATCGAGCCAAGCACTCGCCGCCAGCAGCGCTACGTCGTAACTTTCAGCAGAAATCGGCGTATCGCCGTCGAGGTAGCCGCCTCCCCGATGAGCCAAATGTTCGACTTCTTTGATGTATCTTTGCGCGTGAACTTTTTTGATAGCCCCGAACAGTTCTTGTTCGCGATCTGCAACTGGGGTGGGCAGTTGCCACTCAATTTGAGCCGCCCAGGGAGCAGCTTTCAGAGCGTTGGCGATCGCCGTTAAACGTTCTGGTCGCTCTGGGTGAAGCATTCCAGTCTTGTGCAGCAAGAAATCTTCGGAGTAGATGACGGGTAGCATCGGCTGATTTTAGATTTTAGATTTTAGATTTTAGATTTTTAGTTTGCTTTAAGAAGGCCTTCGGTTTTGTGAAATTAAAATTGCGATCGGGCAACCATTTTAATTTCTTATAGGCCAGTCAAAAAAACTCACGAAAGCATGAAAGCCGACCGCCTAAAAAAACCTTTCTAGCTTTTGCCAATTGATGACTAAATCACCAACTGCCAAATTGCCAATTGTCCTTGTTTCGTCCCTTAATTTTTCTGGCAGCTTTCCCATAAAGTCAAAGGCAAATTGTGATATAATTTCAGGAGTAATTTGCAATATTTGGCAGCTCTACTGAATCCAAACCGATTTTATCGCATTTTTGAGATTTATAGCGGTCAAATTTAAAGTTTTAACGGAGTTTTTCAACCTATGAGTATCTCTGAGTCGCGGATAATCCCGACGGATCTGGGTAATGAGATGTCCCGATCGTACTTGGAATACGCCATGAGCGTAATTGTCGGTCGGGCGCTACCAGATGCCAGGGACGGTCTCAAGCCCGTTCACCGACGCATTCTCTACGCCATGAACGAATTGGGCTTGACTCCCGATCGACCTTTCCGCAAATGCGCCCGCGTCGTGGGGGAGGTGCTGGGCAAGTATCACCCGCACGGAGATACAGCGGTTTACGACGCGCTGGTGCGGATGGCTCAAGATTTCTCCATGCGGGAACGCCTGATCAACGGCCACGGCAACTTCGGCTCCGTTGACAACGACCCGCCCGCTGCCATGCGGTACACCGAGTGCCGCCTCACAGCTTTGACTAGCGACTCCATGCTGCGCGACATCGACTCGGAAACAGTTGATTTCGGCGACAACTTCGACGGTTCACAGCAAGAACCCCTCGTACTCCCGGCACGCATCCCCCAAATTTTGCTCAACGGTTCCTCCGGGATTGCTGTGGGGATGGCAACGAACATTCCACCGCACAATTTAGGCGAAATAATTGACGGTTTAGTAGCACTAATTCACAATCCAGGAATTACCGACTTGGAATTGATGCAGTACATCCCCGGCCCTGACTTTCCCACCGGAGGGCAAATTCTGGGAAGAGGCGGCATTCGCGATGCTTACACCACGGGGCGCGGTTCGATTACAATGCGCGGAGTCGCCGGCATTGAAACCATCGAACATCCCGGCCGCCCCGACAAAGAAGCAATTATTATCACCGAATTGCCTTACCAAACAAACAAGGCAGCGCTAATTGAGAAAATTGCCGAACTTGTCAACGACAAAAGATTAGATGGAATTTCCGACATTCGCGACGAAAGCGACAGAGACGGAATGCGGATCGTGATCGAACTTAAGCGCGACGCCTATCCCCGCGTCGTCCTCAACAACCTCTACAAACAAACACCGCTCCAAGCCAACTTTGGAGCCAATATGTTAGCGCTAGTAAATGGGGAACCCCAATTACTTACGCTCTCCCAATTCCTCAATGTCTTCCTAGACTTCCGCATTGAGACAATTACTCGCCGGACTCAATACGAACTCCGCAAAGCAGAAGAACGCGACCACCTTCTGCAAGGCTTATTAATTGCTCTAGACAACTTAGATGCAATTATTCACCTAATTCGCGCCGCTGCCGACTCCGCCGCAGCGAAACAGGAATTGATGGATAATTACGGTCTTTCCGAACAGCAATCCGACGCCATTTTGCAAATGCAGCTCCGGCGCTTGACAGCCTTAGAAGCGCAAAAGATCCAGCAAGAACACGAAGAACTGCGAACTAAAATCGCCGATTTGGAAGATATCTTAGCGCGCCGGGAACGCATCTTAGAAATCGCCGAATTTGAAGCAGTCGAAATCCAAACCAAAATCGCCACTCCTAGGCGCAGCGTCATCGAACACGCCGAAGGAGAAATCGATGAAAGAGATTTAATTGCCAACGAACAAGCAATTATTCTGATCACAGAGCAAGGCTACATCAAGCGGATGCCTGTCAGCACTTTCGAGGCCCAAAGTCGCGCTACTCGCGGCAAAGCAGGCGCGAAAATGAAAGAAGACGACGGAGTAGAACATTTCCTTTCCTGCTGCGATCATGACAGCGTTTTGTTCTTCAGCGACAGGGGCGTAGTTTACTGTGTCAAAGCTTATCAAATTCCCATTTGTTCCCGGACGGCCCGCGGCACTCCCGTGGTGCAACTGCTGCCGATTCCTATAGAAGAAAAAATCACTTCTATGGTGTCAGTCACAGAATTCACCAGCGAAGAATACTTGGTCATGCTGACTCGCGGCGGCTACATCAAGAAAACCGCACTTTCAGCTTTTGGCAACATCCGCACTAATGGATTAATCGCGATTTCTCTAGAAGAAGGCGACCAACTGCGCTGGGTGCGGAGAGCAAAAGTGGGCGACAGCATCATCATCGGTACGCGCCAAGGCATGGCAATTCATTTCCGCACCAATCACGAACAGTTGCGCCCTGTCGGCCGCGCGACGCGGGGTGTAAAATCAATGAAATTGCGATCGGGTGATGAGTTGATCAGCATGGACATTTTGCCCAGTTCAATTGTTGCCGAGATTGCTGAATTGGAGACAGAAGATTCGGAATTTGAGGGAGCTAATATTGCTCAATTAGAAACAGAAGACTCGGAATTTGAAGGGGCAGAAATTGCTGACTTGGAAAATGAAGAGGCGGAATTGGAAGATGAAGAATTAGAACTGCAAGCCGAGGAAGTTGAAGGCGAAGAAGCCGAAGAAATTCAGAAAAATAGCAGCGAAGTTCCTTCGGTGTTGGTAATCACCACTAACGGCTACGGCAAGCGGGTTCCAGTTTCTCAATTCCGCCTGCAAAGACGGGCTGGTAAGGGATTGACGGCTACTAAATTCAAGTCGAAAAAGGCTAAAGATTACGTAGCTGCGCTGCGAATTGTCAACGAAGATGACGAGTTGATGATCATTACCAACCGAGGTATTATTATCCGTCAGGCTGTGAGTGCAATTTCCACGCAATCGCGCACTGCAACGGGCGTGCGGGTGCAGCGCTTGGACGAGGATGATTCCATCGTAGCTGTGGCTTTAGTGCCGCCTGCCGGTGAAGAATCTGCCGAAGAATCCGACTCTGAGGAAGTGACAGAATAGTCATAGGTTAATAGTTTGTAAGGTGCGCGCTGCGTACCTTACTGCTAAATGGTAAAATGCGATCGTTTGTAGGGTGCGCGGGCCGCACCTTACTGCTGAATCGTAAAAGTGCGATCGCCCCTACTCAGAAGTTTTCCCTCAAAAGTCAAAGATTTTTTCCGGTGAGGTAATGATGAGTCAACTCCAAACCAAACTACTAACTGATACCTGGGTTACAGCGACTTGGGATGAATATATAGAAATTATTAAACAGCCGGAGTACGATCGAGCAAAATGCTACTATTACAACGGACAGTTGAGGATTGAGATGGCAGCAGTCGGGCCAGATCGTGCTGATGACAGCGGAATTATCGTCATCTTAATCAATTTATTTGGCATTGCTAAAGGTATAAAAATGAGACTGCTGGTCAACTGTAGCTACGCCAAAACGGGTGTCAGAGGCGCTCAACCTGATGCTTCTTACTACATCGGAGACCGGGCGCAAACGGCACCTCGCGGCAGTTCTGTAGTGAATTTGGATAGCCTAGTTTCCCCAGATTTAGCGATTGAAATTGCCGACAGTTCTCTCGTTGACGATTTGGGTACCAAAAGAATGATTTATGAAGAATTAGGAGTGTCTGAATATTGGGTAGTAGACGTACAAAAAGCGCAAGTTATTGCTTTCAAAATAATTGCTAACCGGGGAAGCGAACGTCTGACGGAATCTCAAGTTTTGCCGGGGCTAAAAGTTGCTTTATTAGAGGAAGGTTTGCGCCGCAGTCGCCAGACGGACAATACAGAAGTAGGCAACTGGTTTTTAGAAGAAGTTCGCGAGAATCGTCAATAGTGCGATCGACTGCATTCTTTTTTTAACTGGAGGCTAAAAACCCGGTTTCTACGAGTTTTGTGAACAGGAACGAGAAATATAGGAAGAAACCGGGTTTCTGAGGTCTGCGCGTGTCCTGGACACGGCAATGCCATGTCCGGCGCTTGAATCGTTGACAATCTATCCGAGAATTGCTATAGCATAATATAAGCCTAAATTTAATAGCAAAAGTCTGTAAAAATGCCTTATTTAACAGCAGCAAACGACATCAAAGCACTCATCGCTAAATTTTCCCAAGCTAAAATCCTGTGGGTTGATACAGAAATAGCAGACTATAAATCCAACCCCAGATTATCTCTGATTCAGGTGTTAACTGACTCCACAGATTCGACGGGAGATGCCACTTTTCTACTAGATGTCTTGGATCGACCTGAATTGGCTACAGATTTCGTAAACCAAATCATGGTAAATCCAAATATTGAAAAAGTATTGCACAACGCCAGCTATGACATCAGATTTCTGGGCAATGACGACGCCCAAAATGTCACTTGCACATTGCAAATGGCTAGAAAGATTCCAGCTTACATTCTGCCATTACCTAATCGACAGCTCAAAACTTTAATAGAAACACTTTGCGGCATTGCTTATGTAGATAAAACAGAACAAAGCGGCGATTGGGGAAAGCGTCCTCTGACCCAGAAGCAGCTAGAATATGCCCAGATGGACGCGGTTTATTTAGCTGGAGTGCATCGCCGCCTGCTAGAAATCCTTGCTCAATGTTACCCCGAACCCGCAACGGAAAACTTGACAGCATTGGGGGAAAAATATCAGGAAATAGAATCTCAGTGGAAGCCGCTAGATTCAGAAATCGCTGAAGTTAAAGAACGATTTAAAGCGGGGATGCTGGCGCAAAATCTCAAAGATAGTTCTTATTTTCAGCTTTCCAGTTCGATAACGATGAAAGTTGATTTTATGACGCTAGCAAGACTGACGCAAACTGAGGGAATTGAGTTGAATTTTCCATTGACGCTGACGAAAGAAATTCAAAAACAGTTAGGCAAACTCATCGCCGATCCATCTTTAGCAGTTGAGGAGAGTGCGAGTTGGCGGTTAAATTCTAATGTACAGCAGCGGCGAAAATCTACTAAGAAAATTGCGCCGGAACCGGCTAGCGAGGATTTAACAGCATTGGGGGAAAGGTACAAAGAAATTTTGCCTGAATGGAAGTTGCTGGATTCAGAAGTTGAGCATCTGAAAGAGCGCATTAAAAAAGCAATGTTGGTGCAAAATAAGAGCAATACTCCTGATTTTAAGTTATCCAGTTCCTCGATTTTGAAGGTAGATTTTGCTAGCTTGGCAAAACTTGCGCTATCTGCGGGAGTTGAGTTAGATTTTATGGTCACACTGACTCAATACATCCAAAAGCAGTTAGGGGAAGCGATTAACAAAATTGACGTGCAAATTGAGTATATCACCAGTTCGCGGATGACGGCTAAGACGGTGGAAGATGAAGACGAGGAAATTCCGTTTTAAGTCAGGACTAAGGCAAGTGTCACACTTAAATCTACTTGTAAGGATTTAGTAGATTACCTGCCTCCTGCCGACACTCCTCAATATACTTTTTTAAAGTAGCTAGGGAATTGTCAGATGTTGATTTAAGCCCTGAACCAAAAACACTCTTAATTGCTGTATCACATTCTCGAACAGGAACAATGAAATCTCGAATAGTCTCAAAGCCATCGGCTTCAATATTTCTGAGAACAAGTTGCTCTAAGCACCATAATCTATGATTTAGAGATTCTTGAATGATAGGTAAGTTAACTGTTGCTAAGGCTTTGATGAATCTTTTATCTCCAGTAAAAATCTGAGCAGATTTATCTTTTTGGATAAGTTTGATAGCATGACTTGTGAGAATTGCCTCACCTTGATCGATATTGTTAATACTGGATAACTGGATAAAAATTTCTTGGTCAATATCGGCTTGAGATATGTTTGCTAAAGTTTTAGTAAGGGAAAGAACTTGTTTATAATTAATAACACGATCTTCTGTTTTTCGAGTTTTACCTGCTTCAAATTTGATCCAATCGTTTTCAAATTTATATTTTGCCGTCTCTAGGATATTAACTTGCTCATAACTAGCATCAAATAATTTAAGAGTATTATCGAATAGCTGGAATGTAGCAAGCTTTTTAATTATGTCATTATCAATGCAATAGATACAACTAGACAAAGCTATTCTCCTAAAATTTTGTCTAAGTAATCAGCATTGTCATCACTTAATTCATCCCAATTTAGATGCTGCTCTAAAAAATTGTTAATAGTCTTTTGTCCTTCTTTAGCACGCTTGATTAAATTTAAACATCCCATAGACAATGCAAAATAATCTTTATTATACCAGCTATAATTTAAAGCTAATGCACAGGGATCAATAGTTGAGTCATTTTGAACAAGTTGAATAATTTTATTCTTTAGGTCTTCTGCATTGTTAAATTTTTTATTGCCGAGGGAGTTATCAAAACTATTGACTAGCAGTTTAACTGCAAACTGATTGCTATCTCTTTCTTCTAGATCATCAGAGTCTTGCTTAATATCATCATCAATCAAAATACCTTCTTTAATATGACCAAGGGCAAGATGACCCAGTTCATGGGCAAGATGGAAGGCTAACCATGCTGGGTTAGTATGACTACTACTCAAAACAATCACAGGATAATCACATTGCCATTGGATCATGCCTGTAATTTTGCGGGTCTTTTTAGGGTAATCCTTGAAATAGATAACAGCGATACCATGTTCCCAGCAGTAATCGAGCAAGCTGTATAAAGTGACTTGAGGATGTTTGGCAACGATCTCTGAGCGGACTTGATGAGGGTCAGATGGGATGGGTTTAAATTCGAGCTTTATAGCGTCAGCAACAACTTCAGCAACCCGTGAGGCAAGTTGATGGGCCACATCAGGTACATCTGCTTTATCCTGTTGATGGTACTTGAATTTGGTGTGGAGTAA
The DNA here is from genome assembly GCF_036701805.1 of Microcoleus sp. N3A4. Taxonomy (NCBI): domain Bacteria; kingdom Bacillati; phylum Cyanobacteriota; class Cyanophyceae; order Oscillatoriales; family Microcoleaceae; genus Microcoleus; species Microcoleus sp. N3A4. Next base: position 9,660 of record NZ_JAUBRJ010000072.1, on the reverse strand, counting down.
GGGCTTAAACTGAGGCTTCTGATTCTCGGCTAAGAGACTCTTGAGGTCTATGTGTAGACGTTGGGCAATATGACCAGCACCCTCTAGGACGGCGACGGGTTTATTGTCTAGTTCTTCATTCCACCAACTGGGCAAACCTTTTTCTCGAACGAAACGTTTTGGGAAACCGATCGCCGAGAGTTTTTTATAGAGAACAGACATTGATAATGTTTGTGTCATTGGTTTGCCCTCCGTATGAGAATTCGCGTAATATCATTGTAACCTAATTGCAGAGAATTTGGCTACTAGATTTTTTATAGAGCGTTGTTCTCTATCCTACCAGAGGATAAACTTTCGCAAAAGCAACACCAAAGGAAAGTTACAAACCCGAACGATTCCGCTCGCTCCTTTCGTCTTGGCAACCTAACACTTGTCCCATCTACCTATTTCCTAGTCGCCACTGCTGCGCCTTTGCAGTTCATTTCAATCCGCCATATTTGAGCAAGGTGGACAAATAATGCCCACCCTAATTCCTACTTTCCTACCGTGAAATACTCATTCTTAGCATACACGCTAATAATGCAGTCTCCCACTTCAAAAAACATCCCCTCTTGCTCATCTTTAGAAAATTGCAAGTTGCCGTATTTAGAATTAATTTCCTCAGCAGTCGCCGCTTTTGCTTCCATTTCATCGGGGATAAGTCCAGTAGAACCGATGTAGAAAACTAGCGGGGAAACTTTCTCGCCATAAACTTTTTCAGCGTAAGTTTCCATGCGCTCGTTTGCACTAGCTAAAGCAGCGACAAATTCGTCTCGCTTGACATCTTCTCCCTGCCATTTCGCTTGCAAAAGCCGCAGCAAACTATCTGCACCTACTTTAGCTAAAGTAGCGCTAACAATTCCGTTATTTTCTAATCCGAGAAATTCATCGAAAATCAGTTTCATCAAGTCGTCAACTTTGGTGATTTTTGTTCTGGATGACAGCGTTTTGTGTGCGAAGACAACAGGCTCATCTAAGGTGATGTCAAATGTCGGTTTTGCTAGCTTTTCGCCCGTGTTTTTGTGGTAAACTTCGTAAAGGCGATCGAGAAATTTGTTGGCGGAGTGGAATTTGCCGAAGTTGAGGATGTTTTTGCTGCCGATGTCGATTTTGTAGCTGACTCGCGAATCTACTGAACCGTGGGCGATCGCACTTTTTAAATCTGTGTATTCCGTCGTCGTCGGAAAGTTGATGTAAAGGCTTTTCGACAGATAATGCTGTTTCAAATCTTCCAATTGTTCCGCTGTGTAAGCCTCGGATTCTTCCTTCAAATGAGCGGAGAGAATGCTGGAGAGAATTTTGATGTTTGCAAGTTCTTCAAACACTCCGTCAAGGCTGCTGTAACGTCCGTCAAAAGGCACTAGCGGCAAACTCTCTAACTTAATGTCATACTCGGAATGGAAGTCAAATTTTGCCACAGGCGAACCGTCTTTTTCCAGGACACCTAATTTGTTGAGCAAATCAAACACTGCTTTGCTGCTGATTTTGGTTCGCAGCGACTTGATATTAACTTCGCCGTCGCTGACAATAGTATAATTGTTGAAAGTATTGAGGTCTGTTACCAGAATTCCTGCCACTTCTGCGATTAAAGTTTCATCTTCAACTTTTACCAGCTTAACTTTTCTGGTAATCAGCATATTGATGGTAGCGGTATTTTGATTGATGGCAAATGAACCCATTCGCACGTATTCGCCACCATCTAAAAATTCTGTTTTCAGCCAAGGTTTGACAAGGTTGCCGTTTTCGTCTCGCTTTCCTTCAATTCGCTTCAAACCTTTTCGCTGATAGTTTTCTTGCAAGTGTTTTAAGTTGATAATAATGCTGTTGCTGTTTTCCTCCAATATCTTGACTAACTCTAGCAGGGAAATTTTGTCGCTGACTTTTACCCGATCGCCAATTTCATGATTTTTCAACACATCAGGCGCAAAAACAGCCTGTTCCAAATCTTCCGTAAACTCCGCTATTTGGGCATTTGTCAAAGCTTTCGCGTGTTTTTCCGTCAAAGTAGCGTCGAAGGTGCTCGCCAGTGCATACTTAGCCGTATTTAAATTGCCGTCAGCGAGGTTAGCTTTCGCAAAAGCCAACACTGACTCATCAGTTTGAGCAACGGGAACATCTACTTTGTCATACTCATCTTTGGCGACTTTCTGATATTTGTAAAACAGTCCCCGATCGTCTGCTTTCAGCCCGCAGATTTTCAGCGTGCTCGATGAACCGTTGATTTTTTTCCCACTTTTGGAAACAAAAACTTGATAATCGTATTCCTTGATTAACGGTTCTTCCAACGGCGGTGCAACGGAACTGCCTAACAGTTTTGTGCTGTCGTAAAGAGCATCATAAACCATTTTTACTTCGCCAGCGCGGATACAATTTCCAGATAAGGTGTTGGCAATTTTGGAGAGCAGTTTGAAGTCAGCAGAGGCATAAGATATCGTATTTGCAAACACATCCATGTCTTTGAGTTCTTCGCAAATTTCCCCTAATTTTGCAGCTTCAGAACTGGCACTCGGGTCATTTGCATAGCCGTCTGTGTGCAAATTAATCGCTGTCACTTCTCCTGCTTTCACCAGAGATTTAGCGAGTTGCATCGACTGAGATATGCAGGTACACCCAGCAGTGCGTATTTTTTGAATTTCTTTGATGTATTCAGAGTCAAACTTTATCACTTCTTGAATGGGAATTCGCTGGAAGTGACAAATCACGTCCCCATTGTCAGCGTAGGAAATCAGGCTGACAATTAGCTGGTAATTGTTGTATTCGTCTAAGGTCAAAAGCTTGATTAGGGTTTCTTTCAGCGGTTTTAAGTCATAATACATTGAGCCAGAGCGATCGATGATGATGATGCTGTGAGCGACGGATTTTTCTGGGATATCACCGGGCTTTCTTTCTAAATTAATACGATCGACTAGATAGAATGCCTTTGCATTTCCGGCAAAATTGTAGAGGGTAAATTTGGTGCGAGTATTGGAGGCTGCTTGGCTGCTGGAACTTTTGACTTGAGATGATTGTTTTGCTTGCCGTGCCATAGTTTTCACCTATGTTGATTTATTCCTCAACTTTATGATTACACGCGCTTCTGTGGATGTCAAGGCCTGTCTGGAAAATTATCTGTGAGGCTGAATAAGCATTAATATTTAGCGCGGCGGTGCAAGAAAAAACTGTGGCGGTAGGGTAAATGCGGGCCCTTTTGGCAAAATTAGTCGATCGGCATAAGTCGTTTAGTAAATATTTAGTCAATCATGCTTTATTTAGAAAATCCGCTGCTCAAACTTTATCTAAATCTGATCGGATGGGTGGCGTTCGGATTTTTTATCGGCCGCCTGTTACCGAGAAGCTATTCTACATATTTAGCCAAGTTTCTTTTCTTCTTTGGCACGCCATTTAGCATTGTTGCTTTCATCCGCCGCGCCAATTTGTCTGGTGCTATTTTGATAGCGCCGCTGACAGCTTGGGTGGCAATTATAGCAGGTGGAGGACTCGCTTGGATTTTGATAAATTTCGTCAGAGAGGAACCTATCAAGACTGTTAATCGGAGCACCCAAAATAGCCCGGAAGACAAAACCGCTTGGAGTTTGCCCACTCAAGGCAGCTTCTTATTAGCAGCGATGGTTGGCAATACCGGTTTTTTAGGCATTCCCGTCAGCTTGTCCTTATTGGGTCCCGAACACTTTGCCTGGGCATTGTTTTACGACTTGCTAGGCACTGGCATGGCAATCAATACACTCGGAATTGCCATTGCTTCTCACTGCGGTAAAAGCAGGCAGCGTCAGGGTTTTTTAACTCCCCTGCGGGCAATTTTTCAGAATCCGGCACTGTGGGCTTTTGGTCTAGGATTTGTCTCGCGCAGCTTGCCGCTGTCGGCACAAATCGAAGAATTGTTAACAACAGGTGCTTGGGCTGTAATTACTTTATCTTTAATTACGATCGGGATGCAGTTGAGCAAGTTGAATTCTTTGCACAACCTCAAACAAGTTTTGACTTGTCTGGCGATTAAAATGCTGTTAATTCCCTTGGTAATTGGCGCGGGATTAACGTTTTTTGGGATAGCGGGCGCGCCGCGACTTTTGCTAGTGCTGCAAATGGCGATGCCTCCTGCTTTTGGTACTACATTGTTGGCAGAAGCTTTCAATCTCGATCGCGAATTTGCCGTAACTGCGATCGGCCTCGGCTGCGTTAGTTTATTATTCACTATTCCAATATGGATGAGGCTATTTAATTTTTAATAAACATAGGAATTGCTCTGTTTAAAAAGTGCTTTATTTCAGCGATAGCCATCACAAAAATTGAGAGTTATATGTTATAATAATTTATTTTAACAATCACTGGATCTGGAACTTTCTTGGCTTCTGCTAATCTGGAAATAGCCTGCGGATGGGAAGAATAAAAGTCAATACGCTTGGGATCGGACACTCATAGAGACAAAACCCTGTGAAAAATAGATACGGAGAAGGCGCGTGCGGGCCCTTCGGGCTTATGCTGAGCCCAAAGCTCTCTTCGGACAAAAAACATTAACCCAAGCGTATTGATTTATATTCAGGACATTTCATGGATTTCGACTTTTAGTTAATTGTTTTTGCAAATTTCTATTTGAACTAATCATACCTCAAATCAGCAACGCCAGATTTAGCATACTAAATACGGAAGAACCTAAATTTGTTGGCCGCAGATGGAGTTCATCCCAATCCGTCGGGATATCGAATGATTGCTTTTACTATCTTGCGCGGTTTGGGCGTACCCGCAAAGGATATTGAGAATTTGGCAGTCAAAATTTAATTTTTAAATTTAGTTAACTGTTGACAATCAAGCATCCAGGATACAAGCCCCCGGATTCATCCGTCCAGAAATAAAAAACCTGTATCCGATAAAGGAGCCCCCGAATTTATTCGTGGGGTGAATGCTTCAATTCTTTAATCTAAAATCTAAAATCTAAAATCGCGCAATCGATTGACTGTTGGCTGTTAATTGAAAGCATCCAGGGTACAAGCCCCCCTGATTTATCACTGGGTAAATTATTCAATTCTAAAATCTAAAAATCTAAAATCATTCAATTGGCGGGTAATACCGCTTCAACCAACAGCTACCAATAATCACCAACGCCACCACAACAATAATTTCCGTCCAAAAAAACGAAAGAAAATCGCTTGCAGTTCCCACCGGTGGTACCCCCGGTTGAGCATTGCGAATAGCGGGAAAAGCAAACAGCATCACAGCAGTCCAACTCAGCATTCCGACTTCCGGCAACTTGCCAGATTTCATCACTTTTAATGCTAGCAAAAGTGCCATAGTTGACAGAACCCACATGATGACAATAATCACTAAGGCAAAGAATTTCACCGGGAGCGATCGAGTTGCAGTAACATCAATATAAATAAAGATAGATGAATTCTCTTCCATCGGCTTATAACTGATGTCGAAACCGGGAACATCGGCATTAAACTTAAATTCCAGCGGCACCGGATTCAGTTCAAAGGGAGCAAACTTTTTACCAATCGAAGCCAGCGGGTCGATCGAAATAGCTACTTTAGCAATGTGCTTGTCAAACGGATAATTATTAATTTTTCCCTTGACTAAGTTAAATTTTAATGCAGGGACAATCATCGGTTTGCCTTCTTTAAAGGTAATTTCCGAATCCTGTACATTTGCGCCGTTAACTGTCATTAACAAGTCTTGAGCCGGGTAAGTTGGCCCTTTTTTATAGATACCTTTGAGTTCAAACTGCAAGCGGGTTTCTAATTCATTTTTAATGGGATCAACTGCAATTACCGTCATGTTTACCTCAACCAAGCTTTTGAGTGGCGCAGCGGTATCTTGAGACGGTCTGTAAGGCTCTTGGGCGTTAGCATTGTGAGAGTAAATAGATAAGATAATTGCCAAACTTACGGCGAGGCTGCAAATTAAAATAAGTGTTTTTTTAAGAGTAAATTTGTTGACAGTTTGCATTAATTATGGATATTTTTCATTTTGATTTGTTGTTAGTATTTCCCGCAGTCTGCCAGTCCGCGAGTCCGCCAGTCCGTCAGGGGTTAAAACTTGTGTCTCATAGCTAAAATCGGTGAAAACTGACATCTTGCACCATCTTGTGGAACAGGCATCTTGCCTGTTCCACAAGAGTTCAATTTTCCTTCTTGTGGGGTGGGCATCCTGCCCGCCCTAGCGCAACTACGAACCGATAGGAAGCAGTACATTTGGTGTAAAGCTGCCGTGCAAACCGTAAGGAATGTGCTGTTTTAAATTCAGTCGCGCTACGGGCCCTTTCGTAATATCGCGAGCATCTAAAATTACTAAGGTCGATCGATGATTAGCAGCATCATACATTAAAACCAGCAGCCAGCCGTCATCCTCAGCCCTTGCAGCTTCAGGCGAGACGCCTGAACCACGGGGAACAAACACCGGTTCCCCTGCAAAACCCCGTGGTGCCGCACTCCAAATTTGCCTTTCTCCCGTCAGGAAATCTATTTTGAGAATAGCTTGCAAAGGAGCGTTCCCAGTGGGAGAATCCGCAGCACCGATGTAAAGATATCGGTAAGGTTGTCCGACATTATTGGGATGCAAAGTTGGAAACTCGCAGCACCGAGTTTCAATTACTTGATGCTTGACAGTTTTCTCGTTCAAATTTAGCTGAAACCGCCACAATTCGCCCGCTGGAACGCTGTCAAAATCAAGTTCCCTAAAATCAGCGTCCGCTTCTACAGTTGGAAATGATTCGTAGCAAACTGAATCTACAAAAACTTCGCCTCCTTCTTCCCATGCGTTGCAGTGGTGGAAGACAAAACAAGGTTCGGTTTCTAATATCTTCACCTCGTCTGTGCCGTTGCGGGGAATCAAAATTGCTTGCGTGGGCTTGTTTGGCGAAAATTGAATGCACTGGGCTGCACTCCGAAATCCTAGCAAGAAAAGCAGGGGATTGAATGAGACTGGATTTTGGAAAAATATGCAGTAATTCGGGGTGATTACCATGTCGTGCAGGAAGGCAAAACCCGGTATTGCATGGGCGTGACGCTGCAAAAGTTTGCCGCTTTCGTCGAGTTCGTAAATCGTGATGGTACTCGACAAACCTGGCTTGACGGAAAAGTTTACTAATCTGTCTCCTTTGCCATTTTTCCCTTTTTCAATTCTGGGGTGGGCGGCGAAGGCTTCACCGGGTTCCAAGATGCCGTCTAGGGTATCTAAACCGAGTGTTTCTAGGGTGCGGGGGTCGAGTCTGTAGGGCTGTGCTGCTTCCCAAAGTGCTAGCAGTTTGTCGCCCCAATAAATGATGTTGGTGTTGGCAATGTTTTTGATTTTGACATCAAAGATGTTGGCTAGCCAGCCCCCTGGCTTCTGTGTGCCGAAAACGCCTCGGTGGAGGATTTTTCCGGCTTTTTGTTCGGCGAGATAGCCTTCTGTGTGTATGAATCGGTTGCGAAAATGGGCGCGGCCTTCGCTAAGGACGATCGCACAAACCATCCCGTCGCCGTCAAACGGGTGGTGGATGCGCTGGCCGTTGACATCCAATAATCCGGGCCCGTTGCGAAAGAATGTGCCTTGCAAGTCGGCGGGGATTTCGCCTTCTATGTCGTCAATCCAGTAGTCGGATTCGTTGGGTTGGGATTCGTAGCCGCGCTGCCAGTCTGTGCGATCGTAGGATGATTTTTTGGCGGCTTTTTGAGGTTGGGAAATCTGTAAGTTTGGCATTGGTAGAATAAGCTTTTATTGATTTAACCGCAGAGAACGCAGAGGGCGCAGAGAGGGTGAAAGTCGAAGAATTGGGAAACACAGTTAAATTCAGCCGTGTATCAGTGTCAAAATCCGTGTATGCCTGCCTTTATTTGCTATCTGCGGTGCGGTTTTGTGACCTTACTGTCGGTACTAAGTCGGGAAAGTATTCGGGAATGAAATGCTGTCCGCCTGGTTTGGAAGTGCCCAGTTCGGGTTCTAATACGGGAAGAGACTTTTGAGAGTTTGGATCGTTGCTTTCTGTACTCTCGGCGGGCAGCCAATGTAAGAACGGTAGGGGTAGAAGTGTGGAGAGGTTTGTGATGACAACTAGCAGCCAGAGGTTATCGAAATTGCGATCGGTAATTCCTAGCAAGTGGGTCAAAACTGCACCGCCTTCGTGGGACAAAAATCCTGCAAAATTTATGATTGACATCAGCAGCGCAAATAAAGTTGCCTCGACGCCTCGGGGACACAAGCGGGCGGAGAGTATCAGCACCGGCATATAAGCAATTTGTCCGATTACTGTCAGGATCAGGCTGTCTCCGATGCTGAACCATCGATCGTCAATTCCTAAAGATCGGTTGGCATGAGTTACTAATAATAAATTAGTCATGCCCAAAACAGTCGCAGCGACAGTTGACCAGCCAAAAATTACTCGAAAGGGAATTGTTTTGAGGAAGCGCTGAAACAGCCAGATGCCGGCGAGGGCGGCAATGCTGGTAACGAGGCGGACTCGTCCGAGAAATTCAGGTTGAAAGCCTAATTCGTTGGTGGTGAAAAAGAAGAAGGCCGAGTCTGAACTTGGGGTGGATTGCAAGATGAAGAGAAAGGCGGTTGGCAGCCAAATTGATTTTTGGGTAACAGCTTGCCGCAGTTTTTTTAATTGGTCTTTGACACTTTCAAAGTCGGTTATTTTGTTAGTTTTTTCTTCGGTAATTAACCAAGCTGTTGCTGATACAATTAGCGGGAAAGATGCGGTGATTAAAAATATGGTTTGGGTGCTGAAGTGTTGCAGCAGGGAACCGCTGAGGTAGGCGGTAATTAGTCCGCCGATGGCTGAGGCGCCCCAGGATAAGGATTGCAGGGAACCGGCGTCGGTAACTGATTCTTTTCGGGCTCTTTCGACTACCAGGGAGTCGGCAATCACGTCGCTGACAGCGAGTGAAAGCGAACTCAGGGCGATCGCCCCTGTAGCGGCCAGCGGCGTGTGTACAATTGTTGCGAGGCTCACCCATGCTAATGTTCCCAGCAGCCCGGAGATGACGATGTAAGGGCGTCTGCGGTAGCCGAATATCGGCAAGCCGTCGGACATGAAGCCGAACAGGGGTTTGATCATCCAAGGCAGGGCGACGACCCCCAGCATTGCCGAGACTGCGACGGGACTCATGCCCAGTTCGTCTTTGAGAAAGAAGCTGACGGCTAAGCGGGCTAGTCCGAGAATGCCTTGGACGAAGTAAATTAGTAAGATGGCTATGAGTTCGGGGGTTGGCTCATTCCCAAAGAATACTTTTTCTTTTAAATATTCTTTGAGTTTGCTGACGCCGGAGGGGGAAACGAGCATTTGAGCAATATTTCTTAATGAATCTCAATATTTATAACACATTCTTAATGAGTTGGGGGAACTGTCGGAGGTGGGATGCCGGAATGACGGGGAGCTGCCAACGGCTATAAACTTGTAATTAGCCCGAATTCAAGGATTTTTTGTAACAATGAAAGCAGAAATTAGAATTGTTTCTTTGGCAGTTGCTGGAATTTTAGGAGGATGGGCTAATTTAGCCTTGGCTTTACCTGTTGCTAACCAGCAAGGAGATTATCCGGTGCCACCTGCGAGGGCGCGAGGTAATAGGCAGGTAAACTGGGTAGTTGTTGACCAAAAATTTCTTGATGGTACCCGCCACGTGATTTATCCGTGGAATCAATCCAAAATCTCAAATCTAAAATCCT
>NZ_JAUBRJ010000174.1:0-1663 GCF_036701805.1 Microcoleus sp. N3A4 | reverse complement strand
TCCCATTTGTTAGGGTCGAACGGGGTATCGCTACCCCGAACTCCCATGCAAAACCGGACGTGATAGTTTCCCGTCATCCGGCTCCTCGACTGTTTGGCGCTTGTCATGCGTACCTCTTTCCCATTAAGGGTTAGGGGGCTAGAAATAAGATTCATCACTTCTCATCTCCCACTCTTTTGGTTCCCATTTGGCGTGAATAATGTCGTGGCAGTGTCTATGTACGGCTGTCAGATTTGTCTTCTTGTTGTTGCTTCTGTTTCTATCTATGTGATGTACTTCAATTAGACAATCTGACGTGAAGTACAGACCGCAGTGCGAACACTTCCCATCTTGCTTTTTAATAAGCTCGGATAATTGTTTGGGAGTTTCAGGGTATTCCCCTTTTCGCTTGCTCCAGTAGACCCAATCTCCGTCATAAGGGCTTATTTCACCCTTCACCTTTGTGTGTCTGGTTATTGGAGTATCGCCATGCTTGGCTAGACAATGCTTGCCATTTTTGGTGGCGAATACCCAATTGTTATTTCCTTTGGTTGTCCAAGTCTTGTCGGCGCTTTCATGACGGTAAATTGCCCATCCTCGTATTTGCTGATAGATGATGTGGTCTGCAAGTTGGAATATATCTTTGCTGCAAACCGTTTTGTAATAGTTCGACCAGCCCCTTATCACGGGGTTTAGTGTTGCAATTAAGGCATCTCGCGATGAACCTTTGTGCTTATCGATTAGGTCGCCTACTTTAGATAGATGGACTTTCAGCTTTTCCTTGGATGGTGTGATGATGGTTTTAAATCCTTGCTTAGACGCATACTCCCCTACCTCGAACTGTCTAACATTAAATCCGAGGAAGTCGAACCCTATGTTGCCTCCTTCTTCAACTAGAGTGTGTGAGAGTCTGGTTTTTTCGGGTTTTAATTCCAAGCCAATGCCACTGAGCCATTCTGCTGTTATCTGCATACATCTTTGGACGACGGCTTTATCTTTGTGTAGAATTACAAAGTCATCAGCATAGCGAACTACTGTTAGGGTCATTCGCTTAGAGCGTTTGCTCTGTTGTCTGCAGTAGTTATTTTTCATATCTACGGTTTCAACGTATTGGAGTAGCCGATTTTCCAAGCCGTGGAGGGCGATGTTTGCTAGCAAGGGCGATATAACCCCGCCTTGCGGCGTTCCCTCAGATGATTGACTGAACCCTTTCTTTTTATTGCGATTAGCGTATTCGCTCCAGTCAATCACTCCCGCTTTCAACCATGCCCGAATTTGACGGCGGATGGTGGGGAATGTATTTAATTTTTCTAGCAGCGCTTCATGGTTTATTCGGTCGAAGCATTTGGCAATGTCGGCATCTAGCACGTATTTCGGCTTCTGCTTGATTGCTCCATATATTGCTTCGATTGCGTCGTGGCATGACCGCCCTGGTCGGAATCCGTAGCTGTTTGGCTCGAATTTTGCTTCCCATTCCGGCTCTAAGGCTGCTTTTACCAGAGCTTGGGATGCTCTGTCGTTCATTGTGGGTATCCCTAACGGGCGTTTTTCGTCTCTACCAGGTTTATCAATCCAGACTCTCCTGACAGGTTTAGCCTTTTGGTTTAACCTCAGTTGGCGTATAAGTTCTAGCCTTTGTTTGGGGATTAAACTCTTAATCCCATCTATTCCAGCCGTTTTCTTG
>NZ_JAUBRJ010000071.1:0-42359 GCF_036701805.1 Microcoleus sp. N3A4 | reverse complement strand
TTTAGCAGGCATTCACTTTGTCTGAATATCATTATGTTATATTATACCACTATGCGTTTTAAATGCACAACAGCTTATACCGCTCATTTGGGTTTTACGGCATCGCTTTTTTGGGAATTATGCTGTTTGTTGTTATGTTAAAGTCTTTTTTCTTCCTTTTTGGTAGGGAATGGTACTGTTGCCATAGATTTTTGGGATGCCTCAATCGCCTTTGTCTGTCAAGAGTTCGGTAGAAAAAGACGATAGGATTCGCTGTCTATCAGAATTCTGAAACCCAGCCACATGAGCACGAAGGGGAAAATCTTGCTCGCATAACGGCTGAGTACCAAAGCAATACCGGGTAGATGCGTCAGAGTATAGGACATAAACAGCCAGCAGCAAACAATAAAATAGCAAATTGGTACGATCACAGCCAGATTTTGGATTGAGCTAGTGGCAAATAGAGGGATATAGATGCCAAGATTGTTACCACCGTTGGAAATTGTGACTGCGGAAACGCGATAAGTCTGCGGGTCGCGAATTACGTCCCAGAGCGATCGCTGCCGAGAATCAAATCCTCGAAATTTAGAGTTTCTTTTCAGATTAGCTGACTTATCTTCGGCTGAATCATCCTTATTCAGGTTGAGCAAATTATTCAAGCCAATGAGTATCGGCAAAATCCCCAGTAGCCCCGTCCAAGTTGACGGAATTGCTAGCCCCAGTAAGAAACCAACTAAACTTACCATGATTAATGTCGTGAACCCTATAAGCTCGCCAACTACAATGTGTTTAGGACGAAAAGTACGATTAACCTCACTGAAGAAGGCCGTCAGATAAATATTGTCGTCAAACGTTGTTGCGACAGCAACAGCCAGTCCGATCTTAATTGTTGCAATTAACCAATCCATTACCATTCCTCACTCAACACCTATCCGATCGCCGAAACTACCGAGTTCTCAATCGCTGTGGAAAATCACCACAATCTCGATATGATAATGTGAGTATCGCATATTGGGTGTAACGAGCGAGCAAATCTGTCAGAGAAAATCTGGTAGTTTATCCGTATCAAGCGGTGCTTTGACTCGATCCCCCATCTTGATCCAGCGTTCATCACCTGTGTTTATCAAAGAAGTCATTATGATTAGCCGTTTGATTGACCGTCTGCCTAGAGGCACAGGTCAAAACATATTACCATCGCTCAGCTTTGCCATTCGTAGGTCGCTTACCTCTAGGTTTGCAGGTCTGTTTTGCATCGGCATTGTCTCGGTTTTGGTCTTGAGTCTGGCTTTTGACAGTCATGCTGTTGCCGCTTCTGCCTCTGGGAATGTACTCTCCCCTCTAGTAAGTCAGGTAAATCAAGCCAAACTGCCTAGAGAATCACCAATGCGGTTACTGGAAACGGTGGGACTATTTGTGGGTGGGATTATTTTCTGTGTAGTTTTGGATCGCTGGTTCTCTAAACGTTCTGCTCAATCTGGCAACACACCCTTAGCTGAGCAAGCGCGGCGGCTCAAGCAACTCAAAATCGGGTATCCAGAGGGGATGACAAATCTGGAAGTTCTCCGCGCTCAAGGCTTGCTCGAAAGCCGTTTGCGACCATTTGGGCTGATTGTCACTTGGACAAGCTTTTTATCAGCTTCTGCTCTGATAGAAGCACTAAGTAATGGGACAATTGATTTCTGCGGCGGCGGTGGTACGGCCAGCATCTTCTCGCAAGCAGCGGATCATGTGTTTGTGCGGGTGGCTAAAGAAAAATATACTGCTCCTAAAGGTCAAGCGATTCTGGTACCGGAAGATTCGCCGATTCAGACGCTGGCGGATCTCAAGGGTAAGAAGATTGTTTTTGACAAAGGCTCAAGCGCCCATTACATACTTGTGCGAGCATTGGCAAAAGTGGGGCTAGAGTTTAGTGACATTGAGCCAATTTATCTGACCCAGCCACAGGCGTTGCCCCTATTCCGACAAGGTGAGGCCGATGCTTGGGTGATTTGGGTTCCCTATACAGCAACTCAAGCCCGAAGCGCTTACCCAGGGCGATCGATTGCAGACCTAGAGAGCATTTTTGGTGATAAAGCCTCTTTAGAAGTTCCGACCTATTACTACGCGATTCCAGAGCTGGTACGCGACTATCCCGACTTGCTCAAGGTGATTTTAGAGGAGGTAAACGAAGCTGGAGCTTGGGCTAAGAAACAGGAATTAGAAGCGGCTGTGCGATTGGCAGAGCACCATGAAATCGATCCGTCTATTGTAGAAATTTTACAGCAACGTAGTGCCGAACGCGCTATTATCCCGATCGACGACCAATCGCTCACGGCCCTACAGCATCAGGCAAATATATTTAGAGATTTAGAACTGATTCCTGAACGAGTGAATGTGAAAGATGGAACCTATAGCCTGCAGACCAAGCAAAACTGGACTTATTAATCTGACACTGGCATTTCATCGCCATCATTCTCGGCATCCCGACCAACTTGGTCGATCTCGGGAGCGACTAAAATTCCAGGCTTTAAGATGAATGAGCTAACAATCACACAGTTCTGCGATCGTTGCATCAGAAATTTCAGCAGGGAGAAGTTGCTGGTTTTGGCCAGGCTTTTGACTTGGGATAGCGTTGCGATCGCTTGAGTGTTGACGTTAGCATTCGCCGCAGCAGGTATCGCCCTATCGTGAGCTTCATGAACTTGAATAACTCGATCTTGACAGCCCTTTCTAAGCGGTTATTTGGGCTGGCTCATTTACTTACCTATCCGCTGCGGCTGTCGATCGGGGGTTATTTGCTGCTTTTGTATCTGTTTCGATAGCTTTTTTGGTTTTGTACTGGCGTCTTTTCTCTCCGGGTTCGGCATTTACTGGTTTGACAATTGCGATCGTGGCAATTTTCTTTTTGGGTGCGGTGCAGTTGGTGAGTATTGGGATTTTGGGCCAGTATGTGGGACAGTCATCTATCGAAGAGTTTCTTCTAAAATGGGGGGAAGAAGTCTTAAATAAAATAGAAGAAGTCAGCATGGATATGAGTGGTAGTTATAAATCATTGGTGAAGAAAATATTGCCAAATGCTGTAGTGACCGCAGACAGATTTCATGTAACAAAAATGATACATGAAGAATTAAATAAAGCCAGAATTGACCAAAAAAAAGCAGCAGAATCACTAAAAATTGAAGAAAAGACTAAATTAATTGATAGTTTAAAAAGTAGTAAATATAGCCTTTCTCAAAAAGATGAGGTATGACTGACAGCTTACATAACCACCCAGACTTATTGGGCCGGGGCCCAACAACGTCCGCGAATCTTTCGCTCGAACCGCTATATATACTCTTAAAAGCCGAGTCTAACTTATCTGAGGAACAAAAAGCAAAATTATTACAGGTGCAATCAGACTCACCACTCGTAAAAATTATGCACTCCTTAAAAGAAGAGTTTCACGCTCTATTTGAAAAATGTAAAAATTTAAGTGCGGGAATATTAGAACTAATCGATTGGTTGAAAAAGGCAGAGCCGTACTATAAAAAGAGCGTAAAGACCATTAAAAGGTGGTTGGCGGAGGTAGTAGGATATTTTGAACAAAGAACAAACAACGGAATGGTTGAAGGTATTAATAATAAATTAAAACTGTTAAAACGCAGTGGATTTGGTTTGAAAAATTTTAAAAATTTTGAAATGCGAGCTTTACTTTTTTGGCATTTTCCTATCATATTTAGCATGACTTTGTACGGAAGAACCGAATAGTGTAGCCAGAGAATGTGCGTTCTTCCTCCATAATTCCACCGAAGTCAATATAATGAAACTCAGAGCCATCAAGGTTATTCCAGCGCGGTAGCTTGAAGGTCTCGATCCGACCCGTTCGATCGATGGTGAAATCTAGTTCGGCTCTCTCACCTTGTACTAAAAAACTGGAATGTAAATGTGATGAATCCTTTGTTGTCCATGACAGATCATCACCACAAAATACAGATGGCAAACAGATTGACTCAGACTGAAGACGACCAACAGCAGACCGCGTAATATCGGAACCCGAAGCTATCATCACCGGGAAAATTCCTAAAAGTTTCCATTGCATTGCACCTACACCGTCTATAATCCGATCCGATCCCACAATTGGTAAGCCATTCATCCATGCTGTAGCGCTCCAAATTAGTCCATGCTCCCAACAAATGACTTGCTCTGCTTTGAATGGAATCCAATTCTTTAATTTGATTTCGCCGTGCATCTGCAATCGCACCGCAGATGCGATCGCAGTTCCAGGAGCGATCGCGTGTTCGAGATATCGTTTTGCTGCTTCTGGTAGGTGAGCGAATTCGTCTGAATGGAATACACGATCCTTAGATTTCGCTGACTCCCACAGCGCATTGAGGGAAAGCTGTTTAGTCATCAAGTGGCGCGACGGGCTGCGTCGCTTGAGATGGATGAGTAATCATTTTATTCCTGGGTTGAATAGACATCTCCAGAAATCAGAGATAGACTCAAGCATAGCCAGGGCTTGAAATTCATTTTTGGAGATGTCTAATAGGCGAATTCATTAAATAATCGATCGTAGCAATCCACCTTCGACTCGCAGAGCAGCACCATTAATTGCAGAGGCTAAAGGACTAGCAACAAATGCAACTAATGCAGCAACTTCAGACGTTGAAGCAAATCGCTGAATCAGTGAAGATGGACGAGTCTTGGTAAAAAACTCTTTCTCAACTTGTTCGGGTGAAATATTTTGATCCTTGGCAAGTCCCTCAATGAAAGTTTCCACTCCTTCGGAACGGGTTGGCCCTGGCAATACAGTATTCACCGTGACACGACTGCCTGCGGTTGTTTCAGCTAAACCACGACTCACGGCTATTTGTGCAGTCTTGGTAACGCCATAGTGAATCATTTCAACGGGAATATTCAAGCCAGATTCACTAGAGATGAAAATGATGCGTCCCCAATCTTTTTTGAGCATTAAAGGTAAGTAATGACGCGAGAGCCTGACACCGCTCATCACGTTTACTTCGATAAAGTTCATCCACTCTTCATCGGAGATATCTTCAAATGCTTTAGCACCATAAATTCCCAAGTTGTTGACCAAAATGTTGACTTCTGGCACTTGTTGAAACAACAATTCAGCTCCCGCTGGCGTTCCTAAATCGGCAGTAATTCCCTGAAGTTTGGCATTGGGGACGCTTTGCTGAATGCTTTTGAGGGCATGATTTACGCGCTCTTCCGTTCTGCCATTGACAATGACTGTTGCTCCTTCCTGGGCAAGTGTCGTAGCGATCGCTAGTCCAATTCCGGCAGTTGAACCGCTGACCAATGCAATCCGATCTGATAGTTGGAGATCCATATTTTCTTAAACCAAATAATGTATAAGCGATCTAGGGTTTCAACTTGCTCAAATAATCAAGCAAGTACCCACTCAATTAGTGGCTGCCTAATCCAATTTTACCACCATTTTACCCACGTTTTTGCCTTCAAAAAGACCGATGAACGCATCCACCGCTCGATCGATTCCTGCCACCACTGTTTCCTGATTCTTCAATTTCCCAGCTTGGAAATAGCCGCCCACTTCCTGTTCAAATTCACTCTGGCGATCGAGCCAATCGCGAACTAGCAGCCCTTTCATCGTCAAGCGTTTGCCAATCATATTAAATAGATTGGAAGGGCCCGGCTGCGGCTTTTGGGCGTTGTAACCGGAGATGCCGCCGCAAGCGATAATCCGGCCGTGCACGCGCAATGCCGAGAGCGCCGCTTCCAGGGTTTCGCCTCCGACGTTATCGAAATAGACATCAATTCCGTCTGGTGCTGCCTGATTCAGTTGTTCGAGAACAGGGCCGGCCTTGTAATCGAAGGCGCTATCAAATCCGCATTCTTCCCGCAGAAACTTGATTTTTTCCGCTGAACCTGCTGACCCGATGACACGACACCCGCGCAATTTCGCCAGTTGTCCGGCCACACTTCCCACCGCGCCGGCGGCTCCCGAAACAAAAATGACATCCCCGGCTTTGACCTCTACTAAATTTAACCCGACCCAAGCGGTCATGCCCGTCATGCCGAGGGCACCGAGGTAAACTGAGGGCGGTTGAATCTCGCGGCTGACCTGATGCAAATCTTTTGGTGCAGCGATGAAGTATTCCCGCCAGCCATAGTTGGAAGTGACAACATCACCCGGCTTGAATTCCTGGGTACGCGACTCAATTACCTCGCCGACTGCGCCGCCTTCCAGTGCTTTGCCTAACGCGAAGGATGGAACATAGGATTTCCCCTCGTTCATGCGACCGCGCATATATGGATCGACTGACATATAGAGATTGCGAACGAGCACTTGCCCCTCTTGAAGTGGCTCTAGTTTGGTCTGGGCGATCGCAAAGTTATCTGCGGTGGGCATCCCGTTGGGGCGAGAGACTAGCTGAATTTCGCGACTCATGATATCTGTCATAATTTTCTCCTTATTGGATTGGGTAGATTTTCAGAACTCGATAGACTTAATTTTGAGCGGTTGCTTTTAATATTTGCTAAAGGCATTGGTGCCAAAGATTGCATTTATTCGAGTTTAGTTTCTCTAGTTTGCTTAATAAAAAAGGCTAGGAAAAAGATTGAGATTGCTGCGGGGAGTGCGTGTTTTATTGACCAGGAAATATAGCTTAAAAAGGGGGGGGACAAGAGCATTTAAAGTTCCCCCAATTTGACTGCTATTAAGCACACACTTTTTTGACGCTGGGCAACTGGCTAACCTTATCCCACCACGTCCGCAGTTTCGGCGTTTGAGCGGTAATCACCTCAAACTCTGGAGTTTGGGAAAGGTAGATAAAGATGGGAATCAGATAGAAATCAGCAATGCTCGCTTCGCTGCCGAGCAGATAGGGGCTACCCGCAGCTAGAGACTCGATCGCCTCTAGAGCAGTTTTTGCAGGCGCGATCGCATTTTTAACTTTCGCCTCATCCGTCTTACCACCCTGACTCGGCACAATCAATCGCTGAACTACAATAGTTCCAATGGCAGGGCCATATAAATAGCTATCAATAATTGCCATGATTTGACGCATCCGAGCTTGAAGCATGGGATCGGAAAAGCTAAACTTGCGATCGCCTAAAGTGGCATCAAGGTATTCGGTAATAGCAGCCGTTTCATAGAGCAGTTCCCCATTTACTTCAAGCGTGGGGACTTTACCAAAGGGATTCTTAGCAAGGTACTCTGCGGACTGGGTTTCACCATTGAAGATATCAACGCTTTGGAGGGTATAGTCTGCGCCTATTTCCTCAAGTAGCAGCCGGACGGTACGGACATAGGTACTGACGGGTGTTCCCCAAACAAGAAGTTTTGACATGATTTATCACTCCTGAATCAAAAATTTAGCCGTTGTTAAGAATACTTTACTCGCGCCAAATCCTAACGATTAACGCTGCTCATATCGGGATAGCGATCGCCCACCGCAATTCCTAATGGCAGCGCTTTCCCGAGCTGGTCTAGTTCTGCTTGAGTCAGCGTCACAGCAGCCGCCGCAATGTTTTCTTCTAAATAGGTGCGGCGTTTGGTGCCTGGAATTGGCACGATGTCTTCGCCCTGCGCCAAAACCCAAGCCAGCGCCAACTGTCCGGCTTTGATGCCCTTAGTCGCGGCCATTTGCTCGATTTGCTCGACGAGTTCCAGATTTTGCTGGAGATTCTCGGCTTGAAAGCGAGGATATCTTTGCGGTCGAGAGTCTCCCTCCGATAGCGTGTCGAGGCTCTTGATTTTGCCTGTGAGAAACCCGCGCCCCAGAGGGCTGTAAGGCACAAACCCAATCCCTAGCTCTCGACAGGTGGGCAAAATCTCGGATTCTGGCTCCCGGCTCCACAGCGAATATTCTGTCTGGAGTGCTGAAATAGGATGCACTGCTTGGGCGCGGCGGATCGTGGCGCTGGCGGCTTCGGAAAGCCCGAGGTAGCGTACTTTCCCGGCTTGAACTAACTCTGCCATTGCGCCTACAGTTTCTTCGATCGGAGTGTTGGGATCGACTCGGTGCTGGTAGTAAAGGTCGATCGCATCTACGCCCAGACGCTTGAGACTGGCATCACAGGCAGAGCGGACATATTCGGGTTTGCCGTTCACGCCTAGAAAGCTGCCGTCGCTACCGCGCACGTTGCCAAACTTGGTGGCGATGATGACTCGATCGCGACAATCTTTAATCGCTTTGCCGACTAACTCCTCATTGTGACCGACGCCATACACATCAGCCGTATCGAGGAAAGTCACGCCTAGCTCTAAGGCGCGATGAATGGTGGCGATCGATTCTGACTCATCGGTTGTCCCGTAGAATTCGGACATCCCCATGCAGCCGAGTCCTAACTCTGAGACTACTAATCCTTGATTCCCCAGTTTTCGCTGTTTCATCATCTTCTGCTGTGACTCTAAAGTTCTTGACGTGTCGGACGGATAATCATTTCATTGACATCAACATCACCGGGCTGCTCGATCGCATAGGCGATCGCATAAAGAGCATTCATTCCCGCTGCTGTATCTTTATCGCCGATCGTGGTAGTCAACTCAGTGGCAACGGCTCTTGGTGAGATATTAGTCGAACGGATTTCGCCGTTTGACTCTAGCCGCAGCACCCCGATCGGGCGATCGCGGCAACCAGTTCTTTGAGCCGATCTTCCCGGCGGGCAGCTAACATCAGTTTGGCTCCACTAGCAGCAAGTCGTTTCGCTGTCGCCTCACCCAATCCACTGCTGGCTCCGGTGATGATTACCACTTTGTTTTGAATCTCAGACATATTGACTTCTGCTGGTTATTGAGTATGGAGCGTGAAACATTGAGTTCAGCTTAAGCTGAACTCAGGATTATTCCACCAGCTCAACTAGCTTGTAGCTGGATCAATGTTTGTGTCCCAGCAGCGTCACTAATCCGAACCGCCATCATCACGCCGTTTGAGTCCTGTCCCGTTAAAACTTCTGTTGGTGAATCGATCGTGTGAGCGTAAGTCACTTCATCTCCACCCACTTCTATTACCAAATCATCCCCTTTTCCAGGGCGATCGTAAATAATAGCATGAAGAGGTGCGTTTTTAATCAATTCTGCGTCACCGACTTCTGAACCGATGATTTCGAGCGAAATATGCCGTCCGCGATTGCCATCAGTAAACTGATCGAAAAATTCACCCCATCGCTGGCGGGGCACAGATTTGTTGATGTCAATTTTATTGGTCATTTCCATTTTATTCACCGTGATGATTGTTTGCGAGAAAAAAGTAGTAAAAACAAATTGGGTTTCTTTTGCAGTCAATTGAATATTTACACAACTTGCCCCATATACTCTCTACCTTTCGATTGAAAGTTTGCACAACTTGCCCCATATACTCTCTATCATTTGAATGTTTTAACAAAAAGTTAGACTCAACGAAAATGTCGTCAACAGGTATTTGTCCGAATCTTCGAGATAATAGTGCATTGGTATCACGGTTTGCCTTCGTGTATGCAGCCAAGATGACCGTATCCTACTGTGTGTAGCAGTTCTTGTATCTCTTTTGAACTCATTTCATCAATATATAGCAATCCTCGCATCAGTCGCCTCTCTCGAGCAAGACCAGAATCCTTGCAGTGCGAGCCAGAAAGCTCGCGTATAATGCAAGCAAATCATTTAGGATTGCTATATAACATTACTATTTTTCTAAAAACTTAGTTAATTGGTTGTATTTAATAGAAATACTCCACGCTTTACATCTGTCATTAGATATACTCGATCGCCTTACACATCCTCTGCCCGCTTAATTGAAGCTTTTTTACCCGCCGCTACGCTGGCCACAACTAAACAGGCTGTTCCTATGGCGATCGGCTCCAGAGTTTCACCAAGCAAAATTGCCGAAGCCAGGAGCGTCAAAAATGGTTGCAACAACTGAATTTGACCTACCCGGGCAACTCCACCCATTGCCATCCCGTGATACCAGGCAAAAAATGCGATAAATTGACTGAAAATACTCACATAAGCAAAACCCAACCAGGCGATCGGTGAAGCTATCAACCCTTCTTTTAAAACAACAAATATTGTCGGTAAAACCTCGAAAGGAGCGAGAATCACCAAGGCCCAACTAATAACTTGCCACCCACCTAAAACCTTAGCTAATCGCCCACCTTCAGCATAGCCAAAAGCAGCAGCAATTACCGAACCCAATAGCGCTAAATCTGCGGGCTGAAGCTGTCCAGCACCGCTAATAATTCCAAAACCGACAACGGTTGCACTACCGACAATGCTAGCCATCCAAAAAGTGAAGTCAGGGCGATCGCCAGCTCGCAAAACCCCCGCTATCGCTGTTGCTAAAGGCAACAATCCCAACACCACAGCACCGTGGGCGGCAGGTACTTGCTGCATAGCCCAAGCCGACAGTACCGGAAATCCCAAAACTACTCCCAATCCGACAACTAATAAACTCCAAAGTTGCTGTTTTGAGGGAATGGGTTGATGGGTAATCCACAGAGTAAATGCTGCTAGTATAGCTGCTACTATTCCGCGTCCCAAACCTACAAAAAGCGGATCTAAATCGCTCACAGCGGCTCTGGTTGCTGGGAGTGTCAAGCTGAATCCAACTACGCCCAAGAAACCGTAAATTAAGCCAATAGTCTCCGAATTCAAGTGAAAATCTTTCGAGTATAATTTCATTGAGTCTCCAATATGGATCAATTTACGGTGTTCTGGATCGCACCCGCTCCATATTACTGCTGAACGTAGTAGTGCTGACCTTATGCAGGTATAATGCTACAATAATAATTTGTGAATTTCTCTCTTTCTTAACTCTGTGTTCTCTGTGTTCTCTGCGGTATAAAAAAATCATGTTGACACTTTACGAATATTCGATGTCTGGGAATTGCTACAAAGTTCGCTTGATTTTAACTCAACTGAATATTCCCTTCATTCGCCGAAAAATTGATATTCTCAAAGGAGAAAGTCGAACTACCGAGTTTTTGCTGAAAAATCCTAACGGCCGCATTCCTGTTTTAGAGATTGAACCGGGTAAGTTTCTATTTGAATCCAATGCGATTATGTTTTACGTAAGCGAATCAACTGACTTTTTCCCAACTGATAAATTTGAACGCGCTCAAGTCATGCAGTGGTTGTTTTTTGAACAGTACAGCCACGAACCTTTTATTGCTACTTCTCGCTTTTGGTACATAACAGGAAAAGCTGAAGAATATCAGGAAGCACTCCAACAAAAACAAGCACCGGGTTATGCTGCTTTGGGGGTGATGGAACAGCATTTAGAAAACCATGCTTTTTTTGCGGGCGATCGCTATTCTATTGCTGACATCGGTTTATTTGCTTACACTCACGTTGCGGGCGAAGGCGGATTTGATTTGACCGGGTTTCCTGCAATTCAAACTTGGATCGAGCGAGTCAAGAATCAGCCTCGATATACTAGCATTGCAGATTAAGATTTAATCTCTAGTTAGAATGCCCGTTTATAATACTCGGCGGTTTCAACCGATCCGAGACAAATTTTCGTCCTTCTCTAAGCTGTTGAACATTTAAAACAGATTGTATGGTGCCGGGCGTCCGAAGTGTTTCCCGTTTAAGCGGAGCGTGTTGGCGGATGACGCACCCGGAACAGCCAAGTTAGTGGTTTAAATGCACAACAGCTTGAGAGACTAAAGAATAAATAAAGAACCTTAGCTACTTTCGGGTCGCAATGCACACCTTACGCTGTACTTAGGAGAAAAAATGGTTGTTGCACAATTACTATTTATGAATTGTCGATCGCCACATTTTGCCCGGTTTCGCTCGATCGCCTCGCAGCATCTGCGACCTTCAAAGCGTACAAACTACTGGCATTATTCACGTACAAAGGCGTACCGTTTAACAAATATTCCAACACCATATCGGTATCTTTGGCAAACAAACCGCGCCGCGTTCCTACTTTGATGGTGCTCCGATTTTCTCCCTGAATTAATTGACCGGATTCAGGAGTAAAAATCAGTGTTCCTGCTTCTCCGTAGATGGTAAAAATGTTTTCCGACTGCCAAAAAGTCTCTCCTTTTCCATAAACAGCTTCAGCGACGAGGCCATTAGCAAAGCGCAACTGTGCGTTGCACAAACAAGCTTTGTAGAAATCCGCCTGAGTGTCCCAAAATTGAGCTTGACAGTTAACGCTTGCCACTTCTCCGAACAAATCAGTAAATCGGTGCAGTCGCGAAATTGCACCGACTAAGGGAAACCCAAATAACGAATGTTGAAAAGTCCAGCGCTCAGGTACGGAACGTTGAGGAGCAATAGTAAGGTAGCGGGCGTAAAAAACTTTACCGACTAATGGCAAAGATTCTTTGATTGCTTGGTGCAAACCGCCTAACAGTTCGATGTGTTCGATGTGGAGGAGTTTTTGCTTTTGGGCGGCAAGTTCGATCGCCCTTTCGGCCTCAGATACGTCTAAAGATAGAGGATATTCGACCACAACGTGCTTGTCGTTTTCCAGTGCCGCTAGGACGATCGCCCCGTGATCCCGATTCACCGTACAGACAATCACCAAATCTAAATCGTCTCTTTCTACCAGCTTGCGCCAAGAAACCGCAGCCTCGGCCCCGAATGTTTCACAAAATGCTGCCGTTTGATCCGGGCTGCGGCCCGCAACTGCTACCAAGTTCGATCGCCCGTCAGCTTGAACAGTCTCCGCCCTCAACTTCGCGGCAAAACCAGTACCCACAATTCCGACTCTAATTGGAGAATTGACCGAAAAACCAAAGCGAGTATTAATCTGAGTCATGGGATTTGAGATTTTAGTTACTGACTTGCGGTGCATGGGTTTAGGGTTCCATCGCCCAGATTTTAAGCTGTGGTTGTGGTGCGATTTATTCGATCGAGCCTTCAACACCCAAGTCTTGATGCGATCTAACTATACATTTCACCGCCGGCACAGACAAAATTGCAGCAAGTCTTGCTGAAACTCGATCGACACACCCCATACCAACAACCGGGTTTTTGTGCTGTAGGGATCGAAACAGGATTTTTCCTAGAAACCGGGTTTTTTAGCGCAAGTCTTGCGGCAACAGTATCACACGGCTGAACCCAACATAGGTATAAGCAATCAAGATGAAATTAGAAAAAGTTATAACTAATCCCATTCAAATTTTTGGTAAATGAGTGTTGCAACCTTGCTTCTTTCCCCTACTATCATAGAGGGAACCAACCTAAGACCTAACCTCAAAGCTAATAGAGCCTTGAAGGTTGCATTAGGAAAAATTATCAATCTTGTTGAATTTTTGAGAGGATTTAGTGCATGCCAACTTACAAAGTTACCCTCATCAGCGAAGCCGAAGGACTTAACCAGACCATTGACGTTGAGGACGATACTTACATTCTCGATGCTGCGGAAGAAGCAGGACTCGACCTCCCCTACTCTTGTCGCGCTGGTGCTTGCTCCACCTGCGCGGGCAAAATTACAGCAGGCACAATTGACCAATCTGACCAATCTTTCTTAGATGACGACCAAATCCAGGCCGGATATGTCCTCACCTGCGTCGCCTATCCCCAGTCTGACTGTACGATCGAAACTCACCAAGAAGAAAACCTCTACTAAGAAAGGACACTCCGCAGGATACCTTAAGAAACCCGGTTTCTCCTTTCCCAAATTAAGCTGAAATAGCGCAATTACGTTAAGAAACCGGGTTTCTGAGTCCAAGACTGCAACAAAGCCGCCAGCAGTCTCTCACTCCCAGCTATGAATTCCTAGCTGTTTGAGCAGATAGCTGACCAAATAATTTTAGATTTTAGATGGCCGATTTTAGATTGATGGTGAAACCACTCTAGAATCCAAAGTCTAAAATCTAAAAATTTTAGGACTTACGCCAGAAATCGGAAAAATCCGGGATTGAAATAGTAGCGGCGCTGCTGGCGATCGCCAAAATCAATCATTTTTGTGCAAGTCCTAAATTTTTGCAGGTTATACTAATTCTCAAAACTCATGCAACAGCAGCCTCCGGGTGCGTTGCCACCCTTAAATCCTAAAAAAGAGCGACTTGTCGAACAGCGACGCACCGGTGCATACAGTCTTTCAGGAAACAAACTTAACACTCATGATTGTTGCTTTCTGGAGGCGAGAATTGGTATTAATTAGCAAATCCAGCCTTTCTAACCTCTTGATTCTTTAGTCTCGCGTTGCGCGAACTTCGTTTGGGTAATGGCGATTGAAATCGCCGAACCCGATCGACTATTCGCGCCAAAATGTAATGTTATCGCTGAGCGGCACAACTTGAGCGCCAGGAAAATAAAAACTGAGAATTCGAGATCCGTTCCAGCCCAAATTAGCCAAATTGTAAGAACCAGTCTGACTCATTCCCACCCCGTGCCCGAAACCGCCTCCGACAAAAGCATAACCGTTGAGAGTTTTGTCGGGATTGTAAATTGGTTCTAGGTAAAAAAGCGTGCTGATCGGCGGGTAAAAAGCATTGCGAATTTCGTCTTTGTCGATATCAATCGGGCCCAAGTCAGTTTGAACCTTCATTTTCAAAACTCGACCTGCAGGCGACCTTTCCACCACTTCCACCTGAGTGACAGTTTTAAAATTAGCCAGCGGGTGCTGTTTCTTCTGAAGATACTGTTTGAGAAATCCCCCAATCGCCGTCAAAGAAGCTGGTTCGCGCCACCGAAACGTTTCTTCTTTTTCCTCATTAAACCCTTTTTCCAAAGCCATAAAGCGGCGGAAATTGTTTTCGTCAGACAAACTCTGCTTGGACAAATCCCACACATTGTTAGGGGAATCGACGATCGATCGCAAATAAGGACGTTCCGGGCCATGCCACACATCCCCAAAAGTCGCTGTCACGCCACCGCTAGACGCGGAATAGAGCGCGTCTACTAGCTGATTTTCGTAAGTTAGCACCAAACCGCTCGTTTGGGCGATCGCCTTATCGCTTTGCGGGTAAACCTCCGTCAAACCTAGATAAACTTGGCAGTTAACATCAGCGCACAACTCATAATTATCCACAGCAAACCGGCGCAAATTTCTCAGGGCGTAAGTTCTGGCCAAAATAGTTTGAGCGACAATCGCAGCGTAAGGCGAAAAAGCCCCAATTTCGTGAGGAACAACACCCCGCAAATAAGTTTCCGTCAGCACTTCATTCACCAAAGTATAAGTGCCGTAAGCATTTGTTTGCAGGCGCAAATTGCCGCCATAACGGCGAGTTTGTTGAATAGCTTTTTCGGGTTCAGTAGCTGTCGCCTCTTGGGTAGTTTGTTCCAATACCTCGATCGCATTTTTACCCGCCGTCACATCCAACTCATTGCGGTTGAAACGAAAGCCGTTTAAAACCCAAAATGCCTGGGGTATTTGTTTTAAAACTTTGGAATCCAAAAAAGCTGTTGTGTTCCCTTGAGCTTGCAAACTTTGCAACAGCCAGCGCCGCACCAAAGGAGAGTTATAAACATCTCTTTTTGCCCAAACTTGCCAGCGCAAAGGTTGAGCAATTTCTACTTCTATTCCCTGGGCGCGCCACTGATTGGCGCTGTCTTCCGCACTCTCAAAACTGCGGTGAGAACTGAGTACCACTCGTTCTTCTACTAAGGGCGATTCCAGCGGTTTCGGGGCTATTTCTAACTTGACGCTAGCAGCAGTTTTGGTTTCTATGCCTTGAGGAGTTTTGTAACGCAAAGTTAAGCTGTCGCCCGGTAATGCTTTCAGCGTCAGTTTGTCGGTTGCTTTGGTGCCAAACCGCTGCACCACGCCGATTTTGATCGGTCTATTTTGGGGAGTTTGGGCGTATCCCGCAGCGCTGAAGATGGGCAACAGGCACAATGCGGTGAAAACAGTGCTAGAAATGCAGCTAAACCATTTGTAATTGGGAGTTGGAGGTGCTTGAGCGAACACGGTTATCTGTCTCGCGATAGTTGAAATTGGGGGATTTTTGATTGTACGTTAGCACATTTGGCGGCTGCTATAGGGGAATTGCGGAAGAAAGGCCAATACGCTTGAGCTAGCCGTAGGGTGTGTCGCCTGCGATAAATCCCTAAAAAAAAGCGACAATCTCGCAGCGACGCACCTTGCAAAATAGTTGTGCTCTCAGAAACCGGGTTTCTTCGTAGATTTCTCGCTACTAAACACAAAATTTCGTAGAAACCCGGTTTCTAGCCTCCCATGAGAAGCCCTGAAAGTATCCAAACTTTAGGTACAGGTGCGTCGCCACTCGAAAAGTCGATATGCAAGTTGGGGATTTTCTGTGGCGACGCACCCTACGACTACTTTAAATAGAGTATTGAAGGCGATCGATCTATGAAAAGGCATGAAAAATTTGTCAGGGAATCCTGCCGAGAAATAACCTCTCACCAGACAACCGCCAGGGAATTAATTCCCCGATCTCCCCAAAGTTACGAAGGTATGGAGCGACCAAAAAACGAAAAACAATCATGTGCTTGACAAGGCTACACACTAATTTTATATTCAACATAGAGAAGTCGTCAAAATATCTCGTGCAACACCAAGCTATCAAAGTTAGAATCTATCCAACTCAAAGCCAAGAACAAAAATTGGCTCAAGCGTTTGGTTGTTCGCGTTGGTGGTGGAATTTTGCCCTAAATAAGTCGATAGAGACTTACAAAGAAACAGGTAAAGGAATAGGACAAATAGCGCTAAATGCCATATTGCCCAAACTCAAGAAACAAGAAGAAACATCTTGGTTGGCTGATTGCTACAGTCAGGTATTGCAGGCTACTACTCTCAAATTAGTTACAGCTTATAAAAATTTCTTTGAGGGTCGAAGCCGATTTCCGAGATTCAAGTCAAAGAAAAGTAAGCAATCTATTCAATACCCTCAAAACGTCAAAATATTAGCCAATAACACTATTAAGATTCCTGGTGAAGTCGGGGAAGTGAGAGCTAAGATTCATCGACAGATTGATGGAAAAGTGAAAACCGTTACCGTGAGCAAAACACCTGCGGGAAAATATTTTGCCTCGATATTAGTTGAGATAGAGGGAGAAAAGCCACGGAGTTCAACTGAGGGCAATGTAATAGGTATTGACTTAGGCGTTAAGGACTTTGCAGTAACTTACGAGGGAGAGAAAGTATCTAAATATAGCAATCCCAAACATTTAGCCGTGCATGAAAAAAATCTCAAGAGGAAACAGCAAAAATTAGCTAGAAAAGAAGATGGTAGTAACTCAAGGTTCAAAGCAAAAAAAATAGCCGCTAGGGTATACGAGCGAGTATCAAACGCACGTCAAGATTTTCTACACAAGCTTTCGCATAAGCTAGTCAACGAAAACCAAGTTGTGGTAGTAGAGAATCTTAATGTCAAAGGCATGGTGCGAAATCATAACTTAGCTAAAGCAATATCTGATTGTGGATGGGGAATGTTCACTAATTTTCTAGCCTATAAATTAGAACGTAAGGGTGGAAAGTTAGTAGAGATAAATAGCAGGGTAAGCGCATCTAATTTGGTATCAAATGTAACAGACTCCAAAAAGAGGGTGCAGTATTATAGCACCCCGGTTTGTCCGAGAGATTCTATAATAACTCCCAAGCTCAGTAGAAAATAGGAATGAATACTCTATGACTAAAGGATTTTCACCAGTTGTTGCGAGTGCTCCCATTAAAAACCATAAAAACCCAGCCTCAACCTATTTCTATGCAAGAACTAGAAGGGGGTTTGTTGAATTATTTTGATGACGTACCCGATCCAAGAGTTGACCGTACTAAATATCACTTACTTAAAGATATTATAGTGATTGCTTTGTTAACGATAATAGCTGGAGGTAACGGATGGGAATATCTGGAAAATTATGGAATAAGTAAACAGCACTGGCTCAAACAATTTTTAGAATTACCCAATGGCATTCCTCATCATGATACGTTTCGTAGAGTTTTTGAAAAATTAGACCCCAAAATTTTAGAACAGAAGTTAACTCAATGGGTGCAAAAATTTCTCGGTTCAGTTGTTAACCAAGTTATCCCGATTGACGGAAAAAGTCTTCGGGGGTCTTCTGACCGAAATCAGGGCAAAAAAAAATTTACATTTAGTGACAGCGTGGGCTTCAAAAAATCGTTTAGTCCTCGGCCAAGTTAAGGTAGACAGCCATTAATCATGAAATTACAGCAATTCCAGCTCTATTAGAATTAATCGACGTAACCGGCGCAATTATTACATACAATGGATGCAATGGGAACTCAAACGGAGATTATTAAACAGATTGTTCATAAAAAAGCTAATTATGTAGTTTGCTTAAAAAGTAATCACCCGACTCTTTACAATCAAGTTAAATCTTGGTTTGAGCTTCAATCAAGTCGCCAAGCAAGATGGAGTTAAAATGACGGATTACCGTCAAGTATAAAAAGGGCATAACCGGATTGAGAAAAGAAGGGTTTGGGCCATTCCCGTTTCAGAATTTGGATGCCTTTATAATCAAGATAAATGGGCGGGACTCCAGACGGTTGTTATAGTCGAACGGTTTCGACAAGAGTGGAATGGAACCTCTCATGAAGTCCAGTTCTATCTAAGTTCTTTAACCGTAGATGCTCAAAAACATGGTTCTATTATTCGGGAACATTGGAGCATTGAAAATAAAGAACATTGGGTTTTAGATGTGACTTTTGAAGAAGATAAATCTCGGATACGAGCGTTTAATAGCCCTCGAAATTTGGCGTTACTCAGACGGATGGCCCTTAATGCCCTCAACCTGTGAAACCACCCTATCCCGTAGCTTGAGACAAAAAAGGAACCGGGCAGCGATGAGTGAGGAGTACATGATGCTTATTCTCAAATCCTTGTGTCAAGCCTGATTGAGATGCTCTTACCCTGCATGGAGTTCGACTACACTTTGTTGTTTGAGCCAGTTATGTAAACTCTCAAACCCTTGAATATTGTTAGTGAACTTTTTGGGTTTGGTTGCACGACTTTCCTTCAGTAATGAGACATGAAAGTCTCTTTTGCTGATGTCTATACCTAAGACTGTTGATGTCATTTTTGGCTCCCAATATACTCCGATTTATGAAAGAACCGACAGGCAATTAAAGACTAGCCTTGTTAATGCAGGCTTTCAATGGCGATGCCGAGAGCCTCAGATACTGTCCAGTATTTGTGTGCGCCTGTCATCAGTAATGTCCGCTTATCTACGCAACAGACTTATGCAGTCTAAGGGGCGGGCCAACTTCACCAATTTCTGATGTCCGATCGCAGCACTTTCGCCTGTTACAGAACCTTTTGTATAAAACTTTCCTTGTTTCTTTAGATTCGCTTTGCTTGTCGGCTCGATCGCCTGACTGTCTGCTCGATCGACTGATTGTCGGTTCGAGCGCCCACTTGTCGGCTCAATCGACTGACTGTCGGTACGATCTAATCAATGACGTGGCGATCGACCGTCCTCACTCTTTTAAGATACAAGGGGCGGGTTCGCGATCGATTGTGTCACCCACAAATCATTTTTATAAACCCGCCCCCACCCAACAAATAACCCCAAACAACATCCCCGCCACCGGGTTAAATTCAATGAATTATTAATATTTGGGTGGGTGGGGGCGGGTTTTTACGATCCGTCGTTGGGTGTCATATATTTCGGTGAACCCGCCCCTACAGGATTGTGATATTATGTATTGTTAGATGCATTGATTATTATAATAACGTTTTTTTTACAATGAAATCAACTGACCCAAAAAACCGCTTTTTCCTCACCTTTCTCTCATTTACCGCCTTAACAATGTGGGAATTAGGACTTTTCGCCCCATCCCAAACAGCCACAGCGCAAATCACCCCCGCAACCGACGGCACGAATACTCAAATTACTCCCAGCGGCAACCAATTCAACATCAACGGCGGCCAACAATCCAGCGACGGTGCAAATCTATTTCACAGTTTCCAGCAATTTGGTTTAACTCAAGGACAAACTGCTAATTTTATATCAAATCCCAATATTCGCAATATTTTAGGGCGAGTTGTCGGCGGCGATGCTTCGCTGATTAACGGCTTAATTCAAATAACTGGGGGCAATTCCAATTTATTTTTAATGAATCCGGCGGGGATTGTTTTCGGAACAAATGCCAGTTTGAACGTGCCTGCGGCTTTCACTGCTACTACTGCGACGGGCATCGGTTTTGGCAATAACTGGTTTAGTGCGGCTGGTACTAATAATTATACTCAATTAATCGGAAATCCGAATAGTTTTGCTTTTACAAATACACAACCAGGCGGAATTGTCAATTTAGGTAATTTGGCAGTGGGACAAGGGCAAAATTTAACTTTATTGGGTGGCACGGTTTTGACTACGGGACAACTTTCTGCACCGGGAGGAAATATTACTGTTGCGGCTGTACCAGGTGAAAGTTTAGTCAGAATTAGTCAACCGGGAAATCTGTTGAGTTTGGAGATTCAGCCGCAATCTGTAGCCGGCAGTTTGCCTCAAAATTGGGTGTTGCCAGTTGCATCTTTGCCGCAGTTGTTGGCGGGTGGCGGGGGAAGTGCAACGGGGGTGACAGTAAATAATGATGGAACTGTACAGTTGACTGGTACGGGGGCAATAGTGCCAACTGAGCCAGGAACTGCAATTGTTGCTGGTAATATTGATGTCTCTGGGGATAAGGGAGGGAGTATAAATGTGTTGGGTTCGCGCGTGGGTTTAATCAATGCGAATATCAACGCTTCCGGGATAAATGGCGGTGGGAATGTACGGCTTGGCGGTGATTACAAAGGTCAAGGTACTGTGCCAAATGCGCTGCGGACATTTGTGAGCAAGGATTCAACCATTAATGCTGATGGTATTATAAATGGTGATGGCGGTCGCGTCATTGTTTGGGCGGATGAAGTGACAGGTTTTTTGGGTAATATTAGTTCTCGCGGCGGCAGTAATTCTGGCAACGGCGGCTTTGTTGAGGTATCTGGCAAGGAAAATTTAATATTTCGAGGCGATGTAAATACTTCGGCATCGAATGGCAGTTTTGGTACTTTGTTGCTCGATCCAGCTACTTTGACTATTGTTGACGAAGTTGCAGGCAATGGAGTTCATGATATTCCTAGCCTACAGCCGGACAGCCGAATATTAGCGGGTGATGCTAACATTGGTGCTAATACTGTTAGCTGGGGACAAATTAGCGCTCAAGGTGCTAATGCCAATGTTGTTTTAGAAGCAACAGGAAGCATCACTATTAACAATATCACTGGGGTGGTATCTGGTAAAGCGGATTTAGTTGCCTTACCTTTGACTTCTGGTAGTCTGAAAATCTCTTCGACAGCAGGCGGAATCACATTTGTAGATACCAATGATACTATCCAGACAGAAGGAGGATCAATTACCTTCCAAGCGTTGGGTGGAAATCTCACAGTCGGCAACCTATCCACAAAAGGCTCGTCGTTAGCGCCGATCTCAATGTTAGCGGGTAATGTTACCCTTGAAGCAACTGGTGACATCTCGGTCAATTCCATAGTTACTAATAATAGTGAAAGCGGGGGCAATATCACCCTCACCAGCCAAAACGGTAACATTAGGACGACGGGTGATATTGAATCTAGTTCAATCGTGAATGCAAGTGGGGAAAATGGGGGGAATATTACCATTACCAGTCAAGCAGGTGCTATTACTATTGATGCGGGTTCGATTTATACCAGCCCTAATGGCATCAATAGCGGGAATATTACTCTCACTGCTGCTGAGAATATTATTCTTAATAATTGTCCTGTAAATGCAAATGTTTCTACCCTTGCTATTGGAACAACGGGGAAAATCACATTTACGAGTAAGATAGGTGGGATTGACACTCAAACTTCGTCGATTTTTTCTATCAATGATGACGGAATTGGTGATTCTGGAAATATCAGTTTTAGCGCGGATAAAAATATTCGGACAGGTGATGTAGTTACTCGTGTCGATATAGGTAATGGACGTGCAGGAGACATTACATTTATTAGCAAAAATGGTACAATAGACACCACAGCAGGTAAATTAAATTCTATAGCTTTCATGGGTGGAAACGGATCGGCTGGGAATATTCGATTTGAGGCTGCTAAAGACATTTTAACGGGAAACATAATTGTTGTTTCAAAAATACTCAACCCCCTCGGTGGAAATATTAATTTAATTAGTCATACAGGAAATATTCAAACCACCACAGGTGGTTTACAGGCAGGCAATTTTACTGGTAGCGGGGGGAATATTACCCTAAGTGCACCAGCAGGTAATATTACTACTGAGATTGTAACAACTCAATCGATTGGCAATGGTGGGAATATTAATTTTACCAGTGGTGGAGTAATTAATACTACTGCGAAGG
The DNA here is from genome assembly GCF_036701805.1 of Microcoleus sp. N3A4. Taxonomy (NCBI): domain Bacteria; kingdom Bacillati; phylum Cyanobacteriota; class Cyanophyceae; order Oscillatoriales; family Microcoleaceae; genus Microcoleus; species Microcoleus sp. N3A4. The sequence goes on along the minus strand of NZ_JAUBRJ010000071.1, from coordinate 20,205 downwards.
AAGTTATATCCCAAAGCCTGAATGGAAATGGAGGCACAATTACATTTCAAGCTGGTGGCAATATTACCACCAGTAATATTAATGCACAGGGTCAACTAAACGGTGGAGATATTATTCTCCAGAGTGGAGGCGCTGTTAATACTACTGCTGGAATTCTCAACTCTCTTGGCGGTAATAGCGGCGGCAGTATCACTGTCAAAGCTGCCAGCAATATTACTACATCGGATATCGCCCTCCTTGTAACTGGTGTCAATGCAAACAGCGGTAGCATTAGCGTCACTAGCAGCGGCGGGAATATTGATACTAGCAAAGGTGCCTTAATCGCTCCTTCTGCTAATGGTAATGGTGGCAATATTACTTTAACTAGCCCTGCTGGTAGCATAGCCACAAGCAAGGTGAATGCTAGTGCTACTGGCAGCGGTAATGGTGGCACACTGACTTTTACTGCCAATAATAACATAACTATTAATAATGGAAATATCGCTACTAAAAATAACGATATTAACTTCAATGGTGCGATTTCTCTGACAGGGGATGTCTTAGTAAGCGTTAAAGGGACTGGTGACATTAATTTTAATTCTACAATTGACGGGCCCTACAATCTCACTGTGAAGCCAGAGGCGGGAATTGTTCAGTTTAACGGTGCAGTTGGCAATATCACTCCGCTCAACAGCGTCACTATTCAAGACGATATCCCCAAGACTCCTGCTGCTCTAAATATCAGGGCAACAAATAATATTACTGCCCAAAACATCACTTCAGCGGCAGGAATTACACTCACAAGCGATAAAGGAGAAATTCAAACAGGTAATCTGAATTCAAGTTCGGCTAATAATGGCGGCAATGTCACTTTGAATGCTGGTGGCAATATTACCCTGAATCAAATTAATGCTCAGAGCACTGGTAATGATAAAGGTGGAAATGTCTATGTTTGGACTGAAAAGTTTTTTCGGGCTGTCAACTCTTTTTTAGATAGAAATGGCGTTACTGCTAGCATTTCTACTGCGGGAGGTGCTGGCGATATCGGCGGTACAATTCTGATCCGTCACGGCGGTAATGGACTGACACCTTTTATTGTTGGTAATTCCGCAATTAATGGAACTGCTGCTGCTATTAGCAGGGGAAATGCGACAGCGGAGTCAATGATTTCTTCTACTCCTACTAATAGTTATCTTTATACACACAAACAGGATGTCGATCGGATTGGAATTATATCTGTTCCAGATCCCAAGCCATCGCCCGCACCGACTCCCGCGCCGACAGCTACTCCAGAGCCTGCACCGACTCCCGCGCCCGCACCGACTCCCGCGCCGACAGCTAATCCAGAGCCTGCACCGACTCCCGCGCCCGCACCGACTCCCGCGCCTGCACCGACTCCCGTGCCGACAGCTACTCCAGAGCCTGCACCGACTCCCGCGCCGACAGCTACTCCAGAGCCTGCACCGACTCCCGCCCCTGCACCGATGCCAGCACCCGCACCGACGCCCGCGCCTGCTGCGACGCCAGATTCCGCACCGATGCCAGCACCCGCACCGACGCCCGCGCCTGCTGCGACGCCAGCGATCGTAGCAACTCCAGCGCCCGCACCTATAGCAAGTGAGACGCCCGCGCCCGCACTGACTCAAGATCCCGCACCTGTAACAAGTGCGACGCCTCCTGTACCGACATCTACTCCAGCACCGACATCTACTCCAGCGCCCGCGCCTGCAAGTAGCGCTATCGGTACAATCGCGATCATCGTACCGATAGCAAACCCATCCACCGCTGCTACTCCAGCGCGCGTAAGCACACCCTCACGGCAACTCCCACCGCGTTTACCCGTCGCACCATCCCCAACTCCCGAAACTTCGATCGCACCTTCGGCAACTCCCCAAATATTTATCGCACCATCCCCAATTCCCGAAACCTCGATCGCACCTTCGGCAACACCCGATCCGATACCTGATTTTGCGATCGACTTCCAACTACCTCAATTGCCCGATTCATTCCTACTGCCACCCCGCGCGCGCCCCACGCAGCCCTCGACGCCCACAACGCCAAACGCTTCTGCCCGCATACCTTCGGCGCCGACAATTCCCTCTGTTTCCCAACTCACCTCCTCCCTCGCCACTCAACCTGCGATCGCCACTCAACCTTCAAACGCACCAAATCCCGCGCCCGCAGCCCCTCTTGCCTCTGTAACCCAGCCTGTAACTCAGATTCAGGCAACACCTGCAAGTGCGATCGTACCCGCGCCTGCAAGTGCGATCGCGCCCGCACCCGCAGTCAGCTCAAATCCGCAACAAGATTTAGCTTTTTTAATCGGCGATTTATTGGGAGCACAAACCTCGATCGGCCAAAATGCTGAAACGGGAAATACCCAATTAGATTGGAAGCGTAACAACGAAACAATTATCTCCCTAGAACTTCCTTACACCCCGTCAGTTAATACGATGGCCGGAGCCGAAGCAAATAACCTGATTTCCACACAGACATCTACTGACAATTTAACTGTTTCAGTCGCAGAAACTCCGCCGGAAATAATCGATCAAACTCCTAGTTTACCGATTGCTAATTCTGAACCCTTTGATGTCAATCTTTCTAATCTTTGGGAGAGAATAGCTGCAATAAATACAGCGCCAGTTCAAGATTCACCGACTATTACTCCAGCGCCCGCACCAATTCCCGCACCAACTACAGCGCCCGCACCAACTCCAGCGCCGGCAGCAATTCCCGCACCCACACCAACTCCCGCACCAACTCCAGCACCCGTACCAACTCCGATCGCAGAAAATCCCGCACCCGCAGATATCCCAAATCTCTTTCCCTCAGAAATTAGCAGGTCGCTCGTCGAACAAACTTTAGACCAAGGCAATGCTAATGATGCTGTTGCTCTAATTGACCGACTGTTTGAACAAGACTACGAAAATTATTATGGGGAAAATTTCACGGATAAAAAAGTTAACGTTCAATATCTAAGAGAAACTCTGAAAAAAATCAAGGAGGAAACCGGAAAGCAAGCTGTAATTGTTTACGCGATCGTCCGGCTCAAAGAAGTGTCGCTAGTGTTAGTAGTTCCCGACGGGCCTCCTATTCTCAAACAAGCCCCAGTTAACAGCAAAACACTGCTAAAAACTGTGAAGATTTTTCAGGGCTATTTGGCGACCCCACAAAATTCGGAAGATACAGGATATTTGGAAAACGCGCAGCAACTTTACCAATGGTTGATTTCACCAATATCTAAAGAATTGGATTCCTTAAATATCGATACGCTAATTTTTTCATTCGATGCAGGTTTGCGCCAACTGCCACTATCCGCTTTGCACGACGGCCAGCAATTTCTAGTAGAAAAGTACAGCCTCGGCTCAATTCCCAGTGTCAGTTTGACTAACACAAAGTATCAAAGTTTGAAAAACGCTCAAGTTTTAGCAATGGGTGCTTCAGAGTTTCCACACACCGATAAAGAGCGTTTGCCTGCGGTGCCGATCGAATTATCTGCGATCGCCGGTACCAGAAGCGACAGGAAAAATCAAGCGGGATTGAGCAGAAATGAAAGTTTTCTCAATCCTGCTGCCGAATTGCCCTTGTGGCGGGGACGCTCTTTTCTCAACGAAAACTTTACCCTAGAAAATCTCAGCAAACAGCGGCAGCAAGAGGCTTTTGATATTGTTCACTTTGCTACTCACGCCAGCTTTCCTCAAAATCAAAATGGAAGAAAAGAAGCTGAGATTGATTTGTGGAACCGCTCTTTGGCGCTGGATGAATTTAGGTTGGCGAAGTGGTACGATCGCCGACAAGTAGAGTTATTAGTGCTGAGTGCTTGCGAAACTGCGATCGGGGACAATACAGCAGAAATGGGTTTTGCTGGACTGGCCGTCCGCAGCGGTGTAAAATCAGCGCTGGCGAGTTTGTGGAAAGTTAATGATATTGGAACTTTGGGGTTGATGACCGAGTTTTACGGCAATTTGCGATCGGCCCCAATTAAAGCTGAAGCGCTCAGAAAAGCGCAACTGGCAATGCTGCACAAACAAATTGTAGTAAAAGACGGTCAATTGCGGGGAACTGAAAGCGCGATCGACCTTCCTGGGAATTTAAAAAACTTACCCAACTCAGATTTATCTCACCCACATTTTTGGGCTGGATTTACAATAATCGGCAGTCCTTGGTAAGCGAGTACCTCTAGGGGTGGGTTTTACAAACAATATCTAACTCCGGCAAACAATATATATAAACCCGCCCCCCACAACTGAGTTTTAGAGCGTCATCTCAATTCCGTTAGCATCGGAATGATATAAACGGAGGACGCGGCAGTGCCGTTTCCCTACAATCGATCGCGGTAGGGAAACGGCATTGCCGTGTCCTCGCTTATCATTCCGGTGCAGCCGGAATTGATATCAGTCGTATCAATGTATCCCTGACGACTATCTTTTTATGTCATAAATTTGCTATGAATAGCAAAACTAAACACTAGCTGGGCAAAACCTGTGAGCAAGTTTGATAAAATATTCAATTCAGAAGACAAATCCGAAGCAAGCTTGACTTTAGAAGAATCCGTAGCGGCGGTAGCGCTTGTCGCAGCCGAAGCAAATTCCCCTGATACGGATGCTGACATCTTAGAAAGCATACTTTGGGAATCAGAAATATTTGCTGAATACTCGGAAGATGATATGTCAGCAATGTTTCAAAGACTCGCCGGTATTGTCGCCAAAGACGGTTTAGGAGCATTATTTAATACTGCTTGGGAATCCATGCCAGATGAGTTAGTGTTGGATACTTTTGCAATAACCGCAGCAATGTTTGTCGCAGATGGCGAAATATCTCAGAAGCACGAGGCTTTTCTCCAAGAATTCCAGCAAGCATTAGGTGTGGAAGACGAGGAAGCCGCAGAAATTATCGAGGATGTAATAGCTGCTTACTCGGAAGTAGAGCTCGAAGAGTCTGATTTCGATGCGGCATGGTACGTATCTCCTGAAGGCAATTTTAGCGTCCCCATTCCAGTTGACGAGCAACGAGGCGGTAAAATTGATGAGCAAGAAGGCTGTGTCGCATTTTCTGACGACTTTGGCGTTTTGCTGAAAATTGATTATTTCCCTGTTGCTGGTGAAGTGGAAGAAACAATCGAGTCGGTTGGCGAGGAAGCTTATCTCAAGTCTTTTCTCGACAATTTTATTTCTCAGGCAATTCTTGCTAATTTTGCCCACTCTAAGTTACTCCACGCGGAATATTTAGAAGATGAAGAAGCTTATTTCGCGGTTGTCGATTTGCCTGCAGGTGCAACTCTCAGCGTGCAAAAAAACGATGGCCCTGCTGCTCGGCTGGATGCTTACCGGGGATTTATGGCTTTTATCGCTGACGATTTTTGCTACACGGTAGGCTGTCAGCGAATTTATCAGGAGGGGGATGAATTGGGTTCCCTGGAGTCTGAAGTTGAGGGAATTATGAACAAGATTTTTGAGTTTATTGAGACTATTGAATTCGCGGCAGTCGCATAAACAAAACTTATTTCGGGGAGTTAAAAACCCGGTTTCTTTGTAGATGTCTCGCTGCTAAACCTGATATTTTCAGAGAAACGGGTTTTTTTTGCCAAAAATTCTCAGGATATTATATCGTTTCCGGTCGATCGACCAAAATCCAACTGTTTCTAGGGAGGAATTAAATCCTCACTACTTGCGCGATCGTGGTTATTTTACCGCACTGCGCTAGATATTAGAAATGAGAATTAAATAACCTGCAATGCGTGATTATTCTTGTGGGATGGGCGTCTCGCCCGTCCTTTATAGACGGGCGAGACGCCCATCCCACAGGCTTATGCAAATTATTTAATTCACGATCCTTAGAGGTTTTTACAATAAAATTGTGCGATCGAGAACCAGCTAAAAAACCGATTCTCGATCGCACTTCCAAATACACTCAGTCAACCACAGTCGAGAGGCAGCAGCAATTAGCCGCCATTTGCGACTAATTAGTAGTCTGAGCTTCCACCAATCTTTGCTTGAGTTCTTCCAGAGCACTCGCCCAGCGCGGATCTGGCTGCACCGAGCCGGAATCAGCGTTCGACACCGTTGCTGCGGACTGATTGCGGCGAGACTTGTTGTTGTCACCCCGACGGCGATTGCTTTTGCTAGAACCGCCTCCACCTTGGGTAGGGGGAGCCGAGCGCTGCTGTTGCTGCGGCGCAGGCACAGGCAGCGACGGCGACGCCGATGCCGACACCAACTGCGGTGACGAAGGCGACGACTGCTGATCTTCTTCGCCCTTCTCAGATTTACCCTTAGAGCGGGGCAGTGCCTTCTCTATTTTCAGGGGGTTTTCTTTGAACATCAAGCCGTTGTACTTCTCAATAACTTGGTCGGCTTGTTCGTCGGTTAGCACCGTCACAAAACCAAATCCTCTGCATTTACCAGTTTTGCGGTCTGTAATTACCTTTGTGGTAACAGATTCACCCTCCGGTGCAAAAACTTCTTGCAATTCTTGGCGATCGAGTTCCTTCGGTAGATTGCCAACATAAAGACGAATAGACATGAAAAATTCCTCCAGACTTGGATTTTAATTAATTTGCTCGAACAGAATTACCTGAAGTCAACTGAATATTGACTTCAGGCAAACACCACATAACCCGAGAATTTGCACATTCCTCCCACCAACCTTGACAGCTCCCCCCACCTTTTAGAACAAAAAGATGATTTACTCTGATAAGGCCGGAACTTAACCGCCGATGCAGAGAGCTTTTAAATCTCAGGTTGTTGTGTAAACTTTTAGTCATCACTCAAATGTTGAGGCTATTGGCTATTCTGTATTACTTGCTTCCGGTTTTGATTCAGAATGTTTATAGCCAGCGCCGTGTAGAAATTTATGTCCAAGGATGTCAATTGCAAGCGATCGGAATGCCAGTATTCAGTTTAATACAGTGATGGATAAAATGGCTAACATTTTTTCAGCCAGTAATCTTACCTCGATCCTAATCTCGCTCCTAATGCTGAGAACTACTCACTTACCCGGTATCCCTTAAATCAGGCCCGGCAGAGTCCGAGCATTCTTTAAAGGTATCACAGCCTTGGTAACAGAGCTAATTATTTAGGAAGATTTCAGGCTAAATTCTAACGAAACCACATCTGAATCACTTTTGAGAATTCATCCCGCACAGCAAAAATAGCGGTAGAAAAAAAAAACAGCCGACAAGCGGCTGACTGTACTTGCTGTGTTGGGAGGTTGACAATTTTTACGCAATGCCTTAGCGATTTTAGCCAACTGAAGTTATCGCGCTATTTGGTTCAATCCAATTCATGTAAACTAATGTAACAGACTGCGGGCAAAAAAGCAACTTTTCTTTATGAAGGAAGAGGCAAGAAGGAAGAAGAGTGTAGGCTAGTGTCAACTTAAGGCTAAAACCCTTGATAAATCTCGTTTTTACCTGAGTCTAGATCCCCCTAAATCCCCCTTAATAAGGGGGACTTTGAGGATATTTCTTGTCCCCCCCTTATTAAGGGGGGCTAGGCAGGGTGGTTTTATTGTGAGGAGAAGAAAACTGAAACGACAGAAAGCACCGCTCAAAGCTCGCGTCTGGGACGCAACTGTTATATTAATTAATAAAGGTACGTAGTTGGGCTTTAGCCCTCTTTAGACGTATATATAAAGAGGGCTAAAGCCCAACTACGTACCTATTTCTAGGATGACAATTAATCCACCCTGCTTATTAAGGGGGGCTAGGGGGGATCGAACCCTAATCGTCAAACAGCAGACCGATACTACGTTTGACGTTACGTTGACACCAATGAATAGTAGGGTGCGCCACCAGCACCGAGAACATCGCCCATCCCCCGTTTAACTCAAAACTCATCTGGGGCTGCGCGTTGTGCGCGATCGAGTGCGGCAATCTGATAACTATTCCTCATACCTGTAAAAAATGCAATTGTAGGCAACCTCGAAACCCTTATGCAGTAAGTCATTTCCCATTCTTCAATCTAAAATCCAAAATCTAAAATCCAAAATCGTCTCACCTTGGGCCTTGGATAATGATGTATGCGCCCCAAAAAGCAGCAGCAAAAGCCAAAATCGCCGACCAAATCGGATGTCCGCTGTCACTAACCCTCCCTCCTTGACTGCGGAGACTTTCAAGGTCGATCGCCACAGTAGCACCCCGGCGCAGCCAACCAGTCGCCACAACAGATTTTCCGATCAAATCGCTGGGGCGAGTAGTCTCTTTGATAAAAAATGGGAACAAAGAGCCAATGTAGCCAAACCTCGAAACATAATGCAACCTCACCAAACCCGTCGCCGTCTGCAAAATCAAATCTTGTCCCAGCCAATTATCTATACCCGATCGACCCAAAAGTTGCCCGGAGAGCCGCACCGGTTGAGCATCCAGCGGCAAACTCTCGGGATTTGACAAAATTTCCGGCAAACTCGGCGAAGCGGTTTCTCGCGGTGTAATGTCCGGGAAGAAATAATTGATCCGCATCAAAGTACCGATGCTAAATCCGATCGGCAAACAGCCCCAAATAATCGATCGATCGCCCCAAAGCCAATCCAACTGCCAAAAACTCGTCCTCGAAAAAATCCCGCCAATCAGCCAAAGCACCCCGACTATCGCCAAACTCATCGGAATTCCAAAAAACGGCGCACCCTGTAAAAATAGTTTAGAGTCTTTAAATTCGAGTATTGACTTAAACAGAGACAATTTTCCTTTCCTGGGTTGTTCTGGCACTCCCGCGTTTGCCAAATCTAACTCTGTCTCTAGCTTCCAGAATTGAGCATAAAGAGCCAACAGCTTCAAACGCTCTCCCAGCAAAGGATGCGCGCTGTTAACCGTCAACCAGTTGCGCTCCCGATTGCTGACATCCCACAGCAAAATCTGTTCCAGCGGCGCGTGTAATGCAGCAGAACCAAGGGTTACAGCTTGCCCAACCCCTACAGGTAACAGTAGATCGAAACTTTCGAGGAAAAAGCTAGTTTGTTTTTGCTGTTCGATATTACCAGCAATGCCGATCGCAATTTTAGCCAGTGCCCGCGTCAAACCGTTAGGATTGCCCGTAATTTCCGCAGCAGTGCGATCGCTAAAATACACTCGGCGGCGCGACACCCACAACATCGGCCAGCGCAACAACTTATAAATCCCGTAACTAATAGCAGAAATTGCAGCGGCCACAAATTTGACAGCAGAACGCAAAAACTCGATCGTCATTAAATCGCACAACCTCTCTTGCCAGTGCGCCACCTGCCAATAAATCAAGTAAGGAATCTGAATCACCAGCATCGCCAGCGACATCGGCGCAAAATCCCAGTGAGAGATATGGCCCAACTCCCGCGCGAAAATAGTGGCAATTTCATCATCCGTCAACTGTTCCAAAAGCCCGCGACTCACAGCGATCCGAGCAAAACGGGGCAAACAGCCGTAACTGAAAGCTACAGGAACATTCAGCGGCAAGAGTTTCAGCACCGGCACCGGCATATTTTGCTTGGTACAAAAGCTTCGCAGTACCCGACTAGCTTCTTTGCTGTGCTTGGATAAAACCGATCCGCGCAGGGTTTCAATGCCGCAAAACAGTTTCAGCAGCGCGTCTGTCAGCCAGGGAGACGAGGCCAAAAGCAATCCAAAAACCATCTGAACAAACGGAGTCGGATCGCGGTAAAAAAGCTGAATCGGCCGGAAAAAAGGCAGTCTACTGAATATGTAAAGCTGAACCAACAGAGAATTAGTGTTTGTCAGCAGGAATTGCAGGACAAACCGGGCGAGGAAAAATAGGGCGATCGCACTTGCAACGGCTTGCACGCGAAACTCCAGCAACTTCAGCGGTTTGAGGGGGCGCGGGCTTTTGGCGGCGCGCCCTGCTTCGCGCCAAGTGAGTTGGTAAGTATCTGCGCTGACGAATCCCGGGATATCTGTTGGGGAACCGGAACTATTTTCGCCGCTAATTTCTGTATCGGGTGCAGTTTCTGTCGAGTTTTCTGGTTCAGAAGTCTGGCTTGTGGGGGGTGGAGGTGGCGGGGAAATCGGTTGCGATTTGGCTTTTCCAGGCGCGGCAGTCGGCTCTAAAGGTAAAAATCCTGTTTTTTTGTCTGCGGTAGGCCCCTCGCCCCCAATCGATTTTTTCGGCGATTTTTTTCCGGCATCAAAGGCGACAAAGCCTGTTTCGGGGGGAGTTTCTGCGGATTTTGGTTTATTTGCCGGTGGTTTTGGGGGGCGAGGGGGGGTTAATTCTGTTAAAGCGCGATCGGCCCAAGTTTTGACTTGAGAGTTGGGACTTTTGGCGAGGGAAGAGCACAGGGCGATCGCCTTTTTCAGATTACCGGTTGCTTTGTACGCAGCCACCAACCCCATCTGCGCGCGGATTCCCGACGATTGATTGGCGGCGGTTTGGGTAACGGATTCTAAAAGGGCGATCGCGGTGGGGTAATCCTGCTGTTTCAAAGCTGCTAGCCCAGCCTCTAGAGACTGTTTTGCAGATGAATCCGCCGGATTTGGATTAGTGGGAGGTGCCATGACTGTGCTTTCGCTAGCGTCCTTTCTAAGATAGCTTTGCTGGTCGATCGATTACGGTTTTAACACAGCTCTATTGCGCTGTCATTAGTTGTTGCAATCTTTGCCGCAAGTTACTTAAATAATTCCACTAAAATTATTTGTTTCTGAGATCGTGCACGATCGCCACGATCCGGCAGGGGTTTAAACCCCTGCCTCAAAGCGAAAGTCCTCTCAAAGAGGACTGAAGAACTTCATTAGTCCTCTTTGAGAGGACTTTTGCTATTAGACAGGGAATTGATTCCCTGGCGGACTATCGGGTAGGCGAGAGGACAGGTGGGCCAAAAGCTTAAGTTGACACTAATGAGCAATCCTATTTCCCTACAGCCGATCGCCCATAATTGATATCTAGACCCAATTTCAATCACCAATTGATATAATAAAAACACTCCTCACCCGCACACTTATGCCAATTGACGACGAAGATTTTGAAACCGAAATCAGCGACGATCGCAAACTCCAACTATTCACAGACAGACACGAATTTACCCGCCGATTTGCCTTTTATTTAAACGAAGACCCGCCCCGCGAACAAATTTTGTATTTTTTCGGGGCTGGAGGCAACGGCAAGTCTTTGCTGCTAAAACACTTGGAGTTTCACTGCTGCAAAAGATTTGCACCGAATGTGTGGCAACAATGGCGCGAACTCCCAGAATCGCAAGCCGCCGAAGTTGCTAATTCCGTCCGCTATGCAGCAGCTAAAACCTACACTCCCATCCCTGCCGTCAGACACGATTTCGGATTGATACCGATTAAAGAAGATAAACCGCAAGATAGATTTTACGGCTTGCTGATGCTGCGGCGAAATGTTGCAGAAGCAGCAAAGAAATATAAATTTAAGTTTCCCAATTATGATTTTGCTTGCTTTTGGTATTTGCTGAACAAAGGCGAGTCTGACGCAACTCTCAGCCAACTTTTCCCCGATGATGTAATTCAATTGGTGACACCTGCCCTTGAAACTTTTGCGGATTTTCCGGTGGTGGCGCAAGCTGTAGCCGTGATTAAAGGCATAGTTAAATTGAGCGGCATTAAGGGAGCGATGAAATTAATTCAAACTCGCCTGGGTGTCAGCGATGAAAAGGCGGATCAAATTCGCCGTCAAGATATTGATACTGAGTTAACCGACTGTTTGCCGCAATTGTTTGCGAAGGATTTGAATGCGGCAATGGGTGGGAAAAATAAACCCGATCGCCTCGTGATGCTGTTCGATACTCACGAGAAAATGTGGGAGGAAAAACGCAATTCTCAAGGCGCAACTTTTTGGTATCAAGATGAGTGGTTTCGGCGGTTGTTGAGGGCATTGGATTACAAATTGGGGATTGTGGTTGCTGTGGCGGGGCGAGATTGTCCGGTGACGCAATTGCGGTGGCCGAATGCGTCGAAGTTTCCGATTCCCGCAGATTATATAGATGCACAATTGGTGTGGCATTTATCGCCGGATGATGCGAGGGATTACTTGCACAAAGTGGAGATTGACAAGGCAGATTTGGCAGATGCTGTAATTAAATATGCCAGCGTCAATCCCGCTGATAATTTGGAGAATTTGCAGGTACATCCGTTTTATTTGGGTTTGTGCGCGGATGCGGTGCTGGCAGAAAGAAGGCGGGGAATTGAGTTGCTGTCGTCGGATTTTGCCCAGATTCCGAAGTTGGAAAACAAGACTGCGGAATTAACGGATCGGTTGCTGAGTTATGTCGATCGCGAAGTGCGATCGGCAGTGCATTCGCTGAGTGCTTGCCGCGCTTTTGATGAGGATTTGTACGTAAAATTGGGAGCTGGTTGCTACTTCCAGGCAAGCAGTGCAAATTTTGAGATGTTGACGGGTTTTTCCTTTGTGTGGAAATCGGAAAAGCGGGGGAATAATTGGTATCGGATTCACGATTTATTGCGGCGCTTGGATGCCGATCGGGATAATCCGAAAACTCGCCGAGCTCATGAATTTTTAGAGGGGCATTATCGGGAAGTGGGGGATGCGGCTGAGGCAATTTATCATGCTAATCGCTTGGATTGGGAGCGGGGTGCGGAGGAATGGGTAGAAGTGTTTGAGGAAGGGTTGCGGCTGAGTCGTTACGGGGAATGCGAGTCGCTGCTGGGAGTTAGAGGTGAGTTGTGGATAAAAAGTGATTATTGGCTGGGCAGAATTTCAGGATGGGAGGGAGATTACTATGCTGAGTTGGCTAGATACGCAGAGGCAAAACAGGAATATTTAGAGGCAGTTGCAGCTTACGATCGCGAGCTCATCCTAACTCCCGATAATAAAGCTACGATCAACAACAAAGGGAGTGCGCTGCGATGTCTGGGCAAGTTACAAGCAGGGCTAAGTGAATTTGAGGCAGCAAAACAGTCTTACTCGGAGGCGATCGCAGCCTTTAATTCTGCTTTACTTATTGTACCGGATGATAACTATGCTCTCAACAACAAAGGGATTGCGCTGCACAGTCTGGGTGATTTGCAAGCAGGGCTCAGTGAATTTGAGGCGGCAAAACTGTCTTACTCAGAGGCGATCGCAGCCTTGAATTCTGATGTATTTATTGCACCGGATAATAATTATGCTCTCAACAACAAAGGGATTGCGCTGCACAGTCTGGGTGATTTGCAAGCAGGGCTCAGTGAATTTGAGGCGGCAAAACTGTCTTACTCAGAGGCGATCGCAGCCTTGAATTCTGTTTTACTCATTGCACCGGATAATAATTATGCTCTCAACAACAAAGGGATTGCGCTGCACAGTCTGGGTAAGTTACAAGCAAAGCTAAGTGAATTTGAGGCGGCAAAACTGTCTTACTCAGAGGCGATCGCAGCCTTGAATTCTGCTTTACTTATTGCACCGGATTATATCAATGCTCTCAACAACAAAGGGAATGCGCTGCACAGTCTGGGTAAGTTACAAGCAAGGCTAAGTGAATTTGAGGCCGCAAAACAGTCTTACTTTGAGGCGATCGCTGCCTTGAATTCTGTTTTACATATTGCACCGGATGATATCCATGTTCTCAACAGCAAAGGGAATGCGCTGCACAGTCTGGGTAATTTGCAAGCAGGGCTAAGTGAATTTGAGGCGGCAAAACTGTCTTACTCAGAGGCGATCGCTGCCTTGAATTCTGTTTTACTCATTGCACCGGATGATATCAATGCTCTCAACAACAAAGGGATTGCGCTGCAAAGTCTGGGTGATTTGCAAGCAGGGCTAAGTGAATTTGAGGCGGCAAAACTGTCTTACTCAGAGGCGATCGCAGCCTTGAATTCTGTTTTACTCATTGCACCGGATGATATCGGTGTTCTCACCAACAAAGGGATTGCGCTGCGAGGTCTGGGTGATTTGCAAGCAGGGCTCAGTGAATTTGAGGCCGCAAAACAGTATTACTTTGATGCGCTCGCTGCCTATAATTCTGCTTTAATTATTGTACCAGATTATATCTATGCTCTCAACAACAAAGGGATTGCGCTGCAAAGTCTGGGTGATTTGCAAGAACAATTATCTGAGCAACAGGAAGCACTCAAAAATTGGCAAGAGGCGCTCGAAATGTTTAATCGATATTTAGCCATTGCTCCTAACAACGATCGCCTTCGCAATAGACGCGATTCGCTGCAAGAATCTCTCGATAATTTGGGTGACGATACTGTCAGCAGTTAGCTCGATCAAAATGAGTAAAGACGCGGCATTAAGGAGGAGGACGTGTCGAGTTAACTTACACCGAAAGTTCACAGGATTTACGCACTCCGACAAAGAAACCGGGTTTTTGGCCGAATCTGCGAATCACAACCAAGTATTCAAGCGGAAAACCCGGTTTATGGCCACCCATGTGTCAGCCCTCAAAGAAACTGCGGGGTAAGTACCGATCGCTATTTTTTGATGCTAAAATTGAAAACAGTAGCTAAAGGAAAAATGCCATGTCAGAACAAGACATCGCTAAGATCATTACGATCGAACCGGGTAAGCGAGGTGGTAAACCTTGTATTCGAGGTATGAGAATTACCGTTTATGACGTGTTGGAATATCTCGCTTCTGGTATGACTTATCAAGAAATCCTAGATGATTTTCCCTATCTCACGCAACAGGATATTTTAGCTTGCTTGAGTTTCGCAGCTAAACGAGAACAGTTTATGTTAGTTGTTGGGTGATGAAACTACTGTTATTTGACCAAGTATTCTCTAAAAAACCCGGTTTCTGGCCGCCCGTCGGTAAGTCTTAAATTTGCTAAAATAGACCCATAAAATATCAAAATATAAATATGAACGAATCCCAAATACCCCAAATTCCTTGGCTGCCCTTAAGCCGAGAAGCGCACAAACTATCAGTTACCGACAGATTAGCTCTAGTCAACGCGATTGTTGAGTCCATCAGACAGGAACTCAGACCCCGCCAACCTCTGCTGGATGATTTTGTGGAACCGGTGACTGGGCTAGCAAAAACTGATATACCACCCGCAACAGATGACGAATTTGAAATTAGATTGCGGCGCGATCGCAAAGGTGCGGCCAAGCGACTCAGAGGGCTAGCAAAAACCGATACGCCACCTCCAACAGATGCCGAAGTTGCACTCATGTTAGAAGAGCGTTTGGTGGAGAAATACCTAAAATGAATGTATTAATAGACACCAACATTATCCTCGATAGTTTGCTAGAACGAGAACCGTTTGTAGAAGATGCTGATGCTTTATTTGAGGCGATCGAAAATGAGCAAATTGAGGGATATGTAATACCAATTTAATGCGAAGTTGCACATATCTCGATCCCCCTAAATCCCCCTTAAGAAGGGGGACTTTGATCGGAATCTTGTCCCCCCCTTATTAAGGGGGGCTAGGGGGGATCGGATTCTATGCAGCCTCATAAAAAATTGGTATTACGCACTCCGACAAAGAAACCGGGTTTTTTACCGAATGTGTGGGTCACAACCAAGTATTCTTGTAAAAACCCGGTTTCTGGGCTTCATGCGTAAGCCCTAAAAAAACTTAACCTTGCAGCTTACCGCCCAGATTTTCTCGGCGATGTACTGTCAGTCGATCGCGAACGACGGATCAGCACGCTCATCACCTGCTTCGGATTAGCGGCACGCTGTAGCTGACTCCAATCGCCCACTTCTGCAAATCCCAGCCGGTACAAAGTGAGTATGGTTTCCCTGACACCCTTGGGCGAACCGACAATCGTTAACAGCACCACTTCCTGTTCGCATACTGCTGCTGAGTCGTCATTTGGGCATTGGGATTTGTTGTCGTCAGGCACGAATTCCTGTGACATAATATGTTCTCCTGGTTTTGGGTTTTCTAGAAAAACCCAAAAACCCAGCCGCCCCGCATTTCAACACATAGCAGGGCGGCTACAGAGAATGTTAAGATACTCCGTTAGCCTCCAGACTGCTGATTCCAGTTTGGCGGTTATGCTGTCCATTGCTGTTAGTAGCAGCTTTGGGCAGTGCAACTAGATTTTTGGGCGACGCGGGCTGCCTCCTCTACAAGCAAGCAACCTCTCACTTCAAAGCGTAGCCGCAGATGGGGGCCGCCGTCAATCCATTTTAGATTTTAGATTTTAGATTTTAGATTTGGGATTTGGGATTTTGGATTGAAGAGGGGGATTGAGAGGTTTTGGGCGATCGGGCACCTTAACTCAATACTTACAGCATATTCCAGGTTCATGAAGTACAGTAGCAGTTATATTGTGTGGTGTTAATCAGTAGGGTGCGTCGCTGCTTCTAATTTGATAAAACTTGCAGATTGACTCTGAAAGCGACGCACCTTACACGGGCGATCTCTCTTCTTGTGTGTACTACATATACATGGAATATGCTGTATAAGATGTCAAATGGGTTCTATACATCAAAGCAACCAGGAATCAAAATAACCAACAGGCGGCGAATCATCTGTTAAAACTTGAGCTTTATCTAAATTAGGCACAATTCCCGCCAATTCATTACCTACTTTCACATCCAGTGATCTCTCTATTAACGAAAATGAAAATAGATGCCCATCTTGCAAATATTTGGCTCTAGCAACAATCTCATCTTCATCTAAAATAGCGCTGTTGCTACCAATCAAAACGCTGTTAATATCCTTCCAAGGGCAGACGCATACCTGAGAAAACACGCTTTGAAAAGTCTTCACCTTTTCCGCATAAAACTCGTCTCTTTGCAGCAGATTGACTAGCACAACTCCTTCGCTTGACAAGCGTTTTTTGCAGAGTTGATAAAATTCTTTGGTGGCTAGGCGGTGCGGAAAGTAGCCGTTGCCAAAAAATACGTCGGTCATGATGATATCGTACTGATTATCTGGTTTTTGCTGTTCCAGATACTCTCTGCCGTCTTGAATTGCTACGGTAAGCCGATCGTCCAATTTTACCCCAAAGCACTCTATAGCTGCTTCGATCGCGATCGGGTCTACATCGGCACATTCAATGACAGTTTCCGGCAAATAGTGGTGCAAAACTAACGGAATTCTGCCGCCGCCAAAACCAGCTATGTAGATTCTTTGAGGCTGGCTTTGCCACACTAAACCCAACATCATCGCCTGAGTATATTCTGAAACTAAATGCAGTGGATTGTTGAGGTCGAAAACAGATTGCAGTAAATCTGTATGCAAATTAACTTTTTCTACTAAAGATAGCTTGATCTGCGATCGCTCTTTTGTGACTGCAACATAGTGAACACCAGAATCTTTGCAAAAAATAACTTTGTCTGGCTGTTGTTGCAGCCAAGCCAGCCGCTTTTCAATGGCAGCTAAATTCATACGTTGCCAATTTTGGCGATCGTCAATCATTTAATACCAAATCCCACTTATTTTTTAGTCTGTGCAGGCGGACAAGAGTTTGTGTAAATGCGATTTTCATCGCGGATATATAAATTAAGCAGACAGTATCCGTTTGTATGCCACCAACTCCAAACCCGAAATCGAAAAATCCACTCTTTCCCAATCTTGCTTGTCACCTTCCAAATTTTCAAAGGCTGCTGAGGTGAGCAAAATCTCTCCCCGTTCCGCCAAATCCTCTCCCAGCTTTGATGCCAGATTAAATTCGGAACCGTACATATCCTCTCCTTCCAGCATCAAAACATCGCCGCAACCAATACCAATGCAGAGGTGAATGTCCATTTCCGGCGGCAGTGTCGTGTTGACAGCCGCCGTTTGTTTCACAGAGTCGCTCGCAGCTTCCACCGCCGATTTTACATCGGGAAACACTGCAAAAATATTGTCGGCTTCCTCCTTGACTACAGTACCGCCGCATTCTGAAATTATCGGTTTGACAATTCCGTGCATCCGGTGAATCATTGCCAAAAAATGAATGATTCCGTAGCGGACTGTCGTGCGCGAAAATCCCGACATATCCATTACTAAAATTGCGTAATTTTTGCGGAAAGTTGCATTAATTTTTTCATCAATTTCTGCCATTCTTTCGGGATGTTCGTTTCTTTCTTGCAGCAACTTTTCCAAGTAAGCACGATTATTTGTTTTCATTTAAGTTTATTTAATTTAATTCCCAATCGCGACACAGTTCTTGAGGGCGACCCGCAGGATGCACCGCACAGTTTATCCCGTCCCTACCGTAATAATAATCGCAGACTTTGCAAGGTTTAGTTTGCTCTAATTTTTTCATCAAAATTGCCCGGATTGTCTGGACTCGGTTGCGATACTTGTTTGCACTCGAGTGACTCGGTTCAATTGCCAAAGCTTGCTGGAAAGCTGCTAAGCTGGAATCGTACAATTTAATAATTTGGGGGCTGTATTTTGTCCAAGCATCGGCGTGGCTTTGATAAAGTTCGACTGTACTTAAGTTTAAAATTCCGTATTCCGTCCAAGCGTCTGCAGAAGCTCGATCGAACTTAATATTGGCATTGAGCAAAACTTTTTTGATCGTTGCCAAAAGTTCCCTCGGCTGCCAAGGTTTGCTAACATAAGCCTCCGCGCGATCGATCGCCCTCGAAAATAAACTTAACTGCTGTCCCTTCCCTGTTAAAAATACGATCGGTATGTTCCGAGTTTCGGGATTAGCTTTAATTAAACGGCAAACGCCGTAGCCGTCTAGACGGGGCATTATGACATCTAATAATACTAAATCGGGGCAATTTTTCTCAATTTTATCCAGCGCTTCCACACCGTCAGATGCCTGAATTACATTCAATCCGCTGCATCTCAACTGATGTGAAATGCACTCGCGCTGGCTGCGGGAATCTTCCACCACTAAAACTGTACTCATCACTCCCCACTTGGTTTTTGACGTAAACTTGTTCGCTGCTTCGAGTTGTCGTTGCTGAAATCAGTTTACCCGGATTGGATGAATTTGCTATCACTGGCGATCTAAATTTACTCAAATTGCAACAAATCTTAAACTGGGAAACAACGGTGATACTTATCAGAAAATACAGTTCCTAGTTCAACTTTGGTTTTTGTCATGACTTTCTCCGGTAATTTTCCGCAACACACTCTACTTTTTAGCTAGAACTTGTTTAAGCTGAGCAGTTGCTTGCTCAATTTTTTCGATACTCCCTGGGTTGACCAATCCGTAGTAGTCAAAAACGTAAACTCGATTATTTTTTGTGGCTGTTAGTTGATTCCAAAATGAATCAGATTTAAATTGGTCTAAAATTCCTTCTCCCCGATCGACTATAATGATAACTTCGGGATTAGCCTCTAAAACCTTTTCCGCTGAAAGCGTTACATAGCCTCGCACGGGGCTATCTCCTTGCAATTTGGCTGCGACATTTTTCACGTTAAACTTACCCAGCAAATCTCCAGCCCAACTGCTTTGATTCGGCGATAAAATCGGTTGTCTGCTTACCAAAACTAAAGTGGCGGGGCTTTGATTCGGGATGTCTGCTAAAAATGTTTGGTAGCGTTTTAACAGAGGTTCGGGATTTGTATTGAGGGATTGAGCTAAAGTGGTTGTTAACTCTTCTAGGGATTTCCAGCTATCAACTTGAGTGAGTAAAGTTTTAATTCCAAGCTGCTGCAATTTTTGCATTGTTTGGTCGTGAAATCCCGACGCACCTACCACCAAATCCGGTTTCAATGCGATGATTTTTTCCAAATTGGGAGGGGTGCGTTCGGCAGTAACTGCGGTAATTCCTGTAAATTTGGGGTTGCTGCTGACTAATTTGCTGCCGGGAATTCCTACAAGTTTGCTGGGGTCGAGTTGATGGATAATATCGGCGGTTAAAGGTGTTAAAGCTACAACTTTTTGTACAGATTCGCTGTTAGTTGTTTGTGGTTGATTTGCTGGCGGCGAAACAGCAGGAGTTGATTGCTGAAGTTGTGGTTGAGTTGCGGCGGAGCAAGCGGCAAATGCTAAACTCAGCAACAGGATAGCGGTACGAGAAAACAAAGTTTTGTACATAGTTTAGGCTGGAGTTACAGCGAGTTTAGGCGCGGTTGAGACAGAATTGACGGGAAGTTCGATCGCACGAAATGACGGTTGACTGTTGACTGTTGACTGTTGACTGTTTGGACATTTGAACAATACCGATGCAACCGGAAACGATCGGACGGGAAGTTCGATCGCACTTGAGCGCTTAATGATTTAAATATGAATAGTTTACTGGAAATTTGCAGTCCTTGACGCACTGCGACCAAAGAAACCGGGTTTTTACCTTGGGTGCGGGCTGCAACGAGGTATTTTCGTCAAGATTAGGAATCGATCCCCCCTAGCCCCCCTTAATAAGCAGGGTGGTTTTATTGTGGGGAGAAGAAATCTGAAACGACAGAAAGCACCGCTCAAAGCTCGCGTCTGGGACG